>DAISYT010000407.1:0-2003 GCA_036825175.1 Candidatus Cloacimonadota bacterium | reverse complement strand
TCGGTTATCAAATCGAAATGCCGGACCATAATTATCAGGTCGGTGACAAAGTTTTTTTGGTGGGCATGGGCGATGTGAAGTTCAAAACCAAGTTTGCTTTGGAAGGGAAAAAGTTGAATCTGCGTTTACCGGAAGCCAGAAGAACTCACATTCTCAGCCGTATCGGTTCCACCAAAATTCTGAATCGTCAGGAGCTTTTTATTCGCATCGATTCTACGGAATGGTTAAAGAAAATTTACTTTGATAAATTCGATTATCTCATTCTGAAATTAAGTAAAAACGAGTGGCAAAAATTGAATTTGAAAAGCCCGTTCTTCCGAAATAATCAATCGAAAATCATCATTCAGCTTCCCAAATTCATTCCCGAAGCCGATTTGAATTTTTATAGTGACCTGTGCCGGGATTTTGTGCGCAACCGGATTTCCCATTTTATGCTCGGTCATGTTTCGCAAAAGCAGCTCTTCCCTGCCGAAAGCCGTCTTACTTTGAGCGCTTCCGAAAATATTTATACACTTAACGATGCAGCGATTCAGTTTTTAAAGGAAGAGAATTTTATGTTTTATATTTATCCGTTGGAAAATGACTTTCCGAATTTGATGCAGGGTAAGGATAGAAAAGGCATCGTGCCGCTGTTCTTTTCTCCCGAATTATTCTTTTCTCGGATGCCTGTAAACGATTTGCCGGAGAATTTCAGCGATCAAAAAAACAAATTTCGGAAAATAATTCGCTCCGGTTTTACGGTCATCATTCCAGAATTACCGGTTTCTTTGTTGCAAAATAAAAACAAGCTGGATCAAAAGGGATTTCGTCGTTATCTGATCGATTTTTCCTATGAAAAGCCGTCGCAGAATACTTTCAACCGGCTGCTAAAAAAATTCCATACTTCCGAAGCCGAACAACCCGGCACCAGCTTCAATTTCAAGCAGGGATTGTTTTAAGGTTCATCAATAATTTATCGACGCTTCCGTTGCGGGATCGAAGAAATGAGCAAAAGCCATCTTAAAAGAGATCGGCACGAGATCTCCGGGCTTGGTTGTAATCCGTTCTTCCAGGCGCAGCAAGAATTTATTTTGTTCGATGGCACAATAGAAAATGATCTCGTTTCCCATCGGTTCGACCACTTCCACCCAAGCTTGCGTATCTCCTTCCGGTTCGATCCTGATGTTTTCCGGGCGAATCCCCATGATCACATCTTTGCCGATGTAGGATTTAAGCTTGGGATAGAAAAAGGGTTCAATCAATTGTGAAATTCCTGGCGCAGTAAAAGTGATGCCGTTCTTATCCTCTAATTTTCCATGGAAGAAATTCATGGATGGACTGCCGATAAATCCGGCAACGAACATGTTCTTGGGATGATCGTAAAGATTGAGCGGAGAATCCACCTGCTGGATGATGCCGTCGTTCAGCACGGCAATGCGGTCGCCCATGGTCATGGCTTCCACCTGATCGTGTGTCACGTAAATGATCGTCGTGTTCAGGCGTTTGTGCAGCTTACTGATTTCGGTACGCATTTGCACCCGCAATTTGGCATCGAGGTTGGAAAGCGGTTCGTCGAAAAGAAATACTTTGGGATGGCGCACGATGGCTCTGCCCAGGGCTACACGCTGACGCTGTCCGCCGGAAAGAGCTTTCGGTTTACGTTCCAGGAGGTCTTCCAAACCCAGAATTTCGGCAGCTTCCTGTACCCGCTGTTTGATCTCTTGTTTGGGAAAGTTGCGTAGTTTCAGTCCGTAAGCCATATTGTTGAAAACCGTCATGTGCGGATAGAGGGCATAATTCTGGAAAACCATGGCAATATCGCGGTCTTTGGGAGGGACGTCGTTCACCACCCGGTCGCCGATATATATTTTACCGGAAGTGATTTCTTCCAAACCGGCGATCATGCGTAAAGTCGTAGATTTTCCGCAGCCGGAAGGTCCCACTAAAACCATGAATTCTTTATCTTTGATGGTCAGATCGTTATCTTTGACCACGTGCACTTTGCCATCATAGACTTTATTTAC
>DAISYT010000406.1:0-2028 GCA_036825175.1 Candidatus Cloacimonadota bacterium | reverse complement strand
GAAGCGATGGATGAACTGGACATGCGTAACAACATGATGGGTGTAGCTCCGGTTGGCTGTTCCGTGTTTGCTTACAAATTCTTTGATTGCGACATGGCGGAAGCTGCGCACGGTCGCGCTCCAGCTCTGGCTACCGGTATGAAAAGAGCCAGACCGAACATGCATGTTTTCACTTATCAGGGTGACGGCGATCTGGCTGCCATCGGTACTGCCGAAATTATTCATGCTGCCAATCGCGGTGAACATTTCTCGGTTTTCTTCGTGAATAATGCCATTTACGGAATGACCGGCGGACAGATGGCTCCCACCACTCTTCCCGGTATGAAGACAACCACTTCTCCTTACGGCAGAAATGCTCAGGATATCGGTTATCCCATCCGTGTCTGTGAACTTCTGAATTCTTTGGAAGCTCCTTTTTACATCGAGCGAGTCTCTCTGCTTTCACCGCAGGATATCATCAAAGCTAAGAAAGCTGTGTTGAAGGCAATGCAATACAACAAAGAAGAACGCGGATTTACCTTTATCGAATTCGTCTCCACTTGCCCGACCAACTGGGGATTAACACCACTGGAATCTCAAAAATGGGCGAAGGAAAATATGCTGCCGTATTTCGCGGTTAAAAATTTCCGGGATAAAGGATTGGAAGGAGGCGAGAAATGAAAAAGGAACTTATCTGCTCCGGATTCGGCGGACAAGGCGCCTTAACGATCGGCAAGTTTTTGGCAAAAGCCGGAATGCAGGAAGGAAAAAACGTTTCCTGGCTGCCTTCTTACGGACCGGAAATGCGTGGTGGCACGGCTAATGTTTCCACCGTGATTTCCGATAAACCGATCGCATCACCTTTAGTTTCTCATCCCGATATCCTCGTCGCGCTGAATCAGCCTTCTATCGATAAATTCTGTCCCGACATGAAACCAGGTGGTCTTTTAGTGGCAAATTCCGATATGTGTCCTCACAAACCGGAACGCACCGATATCGATGTGATCTTTGCTCCCATGATAACCATCGCTTCCGAGATCGGCAGCCAGAAAGTGCTGAACATGGTAGCAATCGGCATCATCATCGGAAGAACAGGTCTGGTAAAATACGAAACTATCGAAAAAGACCTGACATCTTTTATGAAAGCCAAAAATCCCGAACTTTTGGAAGCTAATTTGAAAGCGATCAAAAGAGGGATGGAAATCGGTAAAAAATAACTTACTATCATTTCACGAGCGATCTGCCGATCGCTCGTGATTCTTTTTAATATGCTTTCAATATTATTTTACAAAATAAAGAAATTTTTATGAATACGCATCCGGTATGAAGAATGAAAAAAATAAACTTAATCTGGATTTTTCTTTTACTCCTGATTTCCTGCGCAGTAAATAAAGTCGAATATTTTCCCATCTGGTGGCAAACAGAAACGGAAGGTGTGGTCACCGGTTATGGAACGGGTGCGAATGATCTGGAGAATATAGCTAAACTGGCGGCACAAAACGATGCTTACAATCAGTTCACCAAAGTCATTATCAAATATCTAAACGATTACGTGGCTACCAATTGCATCGAACCTGGCGATGAACAAATCCAAAGAGAATTGGATAGAATCTTCCTGAGTTTCACCAAACACTTCCAATCTCTCACCACGCCTAAAATTACGATTGGAAATTCGGAAGCCACCTCGATAAAAATCGATGGGAAAATACATTTAAAGTATTTCGTCTCGTTGCAAATTCAACAGAGTGAAATTCGAGCTGATTTTGTGGACTTTCTGGATACTTCCGATCTGTATATTTCCCCCAAATTAAGAAGTGTATTGAGGAATTGCTTCAAGCAATAAATCATCTTAATTTCCCACAAATAAAGAAAATGGAATTACCGGTGCGTGAATCTCTTCGTCAGAATTTTCGCACCGGGTTATTTAATTATTTATCATTCCAATATTTTGTACTCACGGTAAGTCTTTATTTATTTCCACTTGATCGACGATATTCCCATAGATATCTATAGCTGAAAAAAACAGGTGATCGCTTTCGATTTCTATCT
>DAISYT010000405.1:0-2034 GCA_036825175.1 Candidatus Cloacimonadota bacterium | reverse complement strand
CAGATGAATATTTTTGTTGGGAACATGGCGCGAGATGTAAGGAAAGAGTCTTTGAAAGAAGAATTCGACAAGTTTGGAAAAGTAGATGCTGTCACGATTTTGATCGATCGAATCAACGGGGAATGGAAAGCCTTTGGTTTCATCGAGATGCCGAATGACTTGGAAGCTCGCCTGGCAATTACAGAGATGGATGGCTGCGAATTCATGAAACAAAAACTCATCGTTCACGAAGCCAGATACAGGGAAGGAGATCGGCGAATTTCCGGCAGAAGAGGTGGCAGAAGGTTCACCGACTATTCCGAATAAATTTTTCCTAAAATCTTTACGTAAAAATATCTTCAAACTAACTATTTGTTAGCTAACGAAGAACCGACTAAAAAGGGCAGCTTTCTGGATTTTAGTTTTTCCAGTAATTCCGCCCGAAACTGTTTCACATCTTCTGCCACGCTTTTCATTATTTTTCCCGATTTCTCAAAATCAAGAATGTTGATATCTTTCAGTTCAGGTTTCACCAGAATATCCGGTCGATAAACTTTCAGTTGGAATTCAATAATTTGGGATTGCAGAATTTCAAAAGTCGTCATCACATTTTCAAACCAGGAAGGCAAAACCGGATCGATCGGAACGGTTTTGGAACCAGAAACATCGATGGCGATGAGAAAATTGCAGTCGTGTCGGATCAGATCGAAAGGTAGATTTATCGTGCTGCCGCCATCGATCAGAACCCGATCTCCCATGATTACCGGCTCGAAAATAGCCGGAATAGCGATGGAAGAACGAATGGCTGGAATCAAGTCGCCGGAATCGAAGACGATTGTTTTTTGCCGCCAGAAATCCGTGGCGACTATTTTGAGCGGAATGGACAACTCTTCAAATGTTTTGGCTTTGATGTGCTTTTCCAGAAATTCTTCCACACCTCTTCCTTTGATCAGACTGGCTCGGCTGAGGATAGAAATATCCAGCATTCTTAATAGATCGGTGAAATTTATTTTATTAACGACTTTGTGAATTTCAGTTCCACTCATACCGGAAGCGTACATGGCGCCGATGATGGAACCCATGCTGGTACCGGAAATAATGGACGGCTTGATCTGTAATTCATCCAAAACCTTTAGAAATTCGATGTGACATAAACCACGGGCACCGCCGCCCCCCAGACATAATCCGACTTTTTTCATAATTTCACCTTCATTGTTTTACCGGTTTTAGAAAAAACTCTTTTTTATTTCTTAATCACCTGACGATCTTCCGGTTCTCTCACATTTCGTCAAATAAATATTTAAACCTGTCTTGACAACTTGATGTTCATCTCAAATTTGGAAAAGAAATTTGAAGAAGGAACAGGTAAGGAATTGGAAAAAAAACCGATCGGCATTTTTGATTCCGGAGTTGGCGGATTAACGGTTTTCCGAGAAATCCGGCGGAGTTTTCCGCAGGAAGATATCGTCTATTTCGGCGATACTGCCCGTGTTCCGTATGGTCCCAAATCTCACGGAACCGTTATTGAATATTCTATTCAGAACGCCAGATTTCTCATGCAATGCGGAGCAAAAATTATTGTCGTCGCTTGTAATACATCTTCGGCAGTAGCGCTATCGGAGCTTTCCAAAAATCTGCCCATTCCCGTTTTAGGAGTGATTCAACCCGGAGCGGTTGCCGCTCTTCAAGCCACCCAAACCAAACGAATCGGCGTGATCGGTACGGAAGGCACAGTGCGCAGTAACGCTTATGCCGATGCCATCGCTGCCCTCGATCCCGAAGCCAGAGTATTTTCTCAGGCTTGTCCTCTTTTTGTTTCTTTGGCGGAAGAAGGTTGGGAAGACCATCCCGTCACCAAAATGGTGATTGCCGAGTATCTGGCACCTTTGATGCAGAAAAATATCGATACGCTGGTTTTGGGCTGCACACATTATCCGATCATGAAAAAAGCGATCGGGCAATTTTTGGGAGAGAAGGTTACGCTGGTCGATAGCGCCGAAGCCGTAACGGCTCAATTACAAAATCTTTTAACGTCATCATCTATCGGACAGCCGG
>DAISYT010000404.1:0-2041 GCA_036825175.1 Candidatus Cloacimonadota bacterium | reverse complement strand
TTGCGGTTAAATCAAAAGAAATAGTTGTGCTGGGATTGAAGGGATTTGGATAATTTGTCAGAACCAGTTTGGGCGAAGTGAGTTCATTACTCGTTTCCACCTGCAAAGGAGCGAATATCCTGATGCCATCGATGGAAACATCGGCATAACTGAATCCTGAGCAGGAATATTTTATGTTGATGGTTTCACCGGCATAAGCCGTAAGATCGAGCGAGATATATTTCCAGGTAAATTCTCCCAAAGAGGTGGAGGTCTGCCACAAAGTTGTCCAGTTTTGTCCGTGATCGGTGGAAATAGCAGCGGTTATGGCAGGATAGCTGGGATAATTATCGCAGAATCCGACGTAGAAATTCCAATGCAATTCCTCAGCCTGAGGCAAGGTTATTTCCGGCGAAACCATGACTTCATTCAAATTTGAATATGCCAGCGGACAGGTGGCAGAAGTAACATTATTGCTGTTCGTTTCGGAAAAACTTTCCAACGAATTTTCCAAAATTTGCCAGGTATAATCCGGGTTACCGGAAGTTATTTCCCAGTTATTTTCCCAACCGTTATCGAAGTTCTCAGCAAAAACCACTTCACCACGAGCCAGTTCAAAATCGACCGTTTTCACGCGTACTTTTTTATCTACGCCAAAAGCTGCGATGGTGACTTTGTGATTACCGTTTTCCAAAGAAGTCAGCGGGATCAGGCAAGAAAGCGGATAATTCCCGGTTTGCAGCAGATCGTTATCGATAAAAACGGTCAGCGAATCCAATACACAAAATCCCGTGGATACAATATCCACCGGAACAGTGGATTCCGAAGTAAATACGCTTCCGGCAGACGGTGATGAGATTTCAAAATTCGGACAGTTATTCCAGGTTTGATTGATGTCCACATCGACCGAACCGAAAATGTTCAATTGATACGGCATTCCGCTCAATGGAAAACTATACCAGCCATTGGAATTACCGCCCCAGCCAAAATTGAAATGATACTCTTCATTCGTATTATAGCCATCCACCACGATCTGATGTCCGGCAGAACCCGACAGAATACCGAGCCGGGCAGGTAATCCGTCTTTCATATTTTCCTGCAACCGGATGAAAACCAGCGGTTCGTATTCCCAAAGCAGTTCGGTGGTAGAAAAGCCGAATTTATGGAAGCCATTGAGAATCTGCTGATCATAATAATTTCCGGAAACGCTGGATGAAAAAACCTGTTTTATGGCTGCGCCACTGGAAAAAACCAGCGCTGCTTTCATTTCGTCCGTCAAGCTATTCGGTCCGGCATAAACTGCTTCAATATCGGTGAGAAAAGTATTCAATTCGGGATAGGAAGCAAAATCGTACAGGAGATAATCCGTGTCGATAAAGTAGTGATTGGAAGAGCTGTAATACATGTGATAATCGTCATCATCGGAAAATTGCGTGTCATTGAGTTCTCTATGATAATTCAGAATCTGCGACATAACTATGGAAGGGCAACCCGCCACACAACGGGCACTGGTGGTAGGATCGAGCGGACAATACTGATTGTAAGGATTTCCCTGCGACCAGTTTTCTTCCAGCCAGCCACCCGTAGCGGTAGAACCCGCCGGGGGCCATTGCTCAAATCGGGAACCGGCAGTAAGAACCGCATGCCATTTCTGCTGATTTAAAATTCGCTGAGACGCTGCCAGATTCGTTACATACGAAGCGTGAACTTTTCCCAGCCAGCTTTGCATGATCGCCATTTCCGCCGGATCGGAAGTGAAATCATCCAAGAATGAATAAGCCAGTATGGGATGAATTTCATCATCGCAGGAAAGCAGGATAAATCCCTGCGGAGCCAGCGTTGCCAGAAAAGCCACCACTTCGTGGTTGGTTCCCATCAAAGGTGAAACTTCCGTAACAGCATTGGCAACGGATTTTGCTGCGATCCATTCTCCGGCTTTTTGTCTTGCCGTTTGCAGATCGACCGGATTGCAAAATAAAAAAACAGGTACGAACAGCCCAATTAACCACAAAAATTTTCTCATCGTTCTCCTCCCATGAGATATTTATTTTAAGCGTTTTTC
>DAISYT010000403.1:0-2057 GCA_036825175.1 Candidatus Cloacimonadota bacterium | reverse complement strand
ATCTGCAGACAGAACAGATGCTGCTACTTTGGTATTCATGCTTTCCTCTTTTTTCCCCAAAAAAATTACTGAGCGAAATTTGCCTTTGCTCAAATTGTTGTCAAACACTTTGTTTGTGATCGGTTATCTAAGCGAGAAGGCACTGTTTATTTATTAAGCGCACTTTTGGAATAGTTACGTATAAGGAATCTAAGAAAATTCCCAGAAGAATCCTGACGGGATTCAATTTGATTAGCCGCACGTACCACGACGTTGTACGTCGTGACTTATGCCTGAAAGTACCACGACGTTGCACGTCGTGTCTTTTTTCTCGACATGCAATGTCGAGGTACATTTTCTTCTTTTTCAACGGCGAAGCAATCTCTTTGTTCTTACCTCAAGCCTGCATATTGAGGGATGCCCGTCTCGCAAACAGGGATGTTTGCGTTACTTCTCGACGTCGAGGTTCTCCATCTCCCCTCTTTTCAGACCATCATTAAGCCGCTTCCTTTCCATTCCAATATTGTCTAACCATCTTTATCATAGACATTTATCGAGGTATTTTCTATTTAATTTGACAATTTCACCTTACCTCGGAGATTGACATGCAAATACGGGTTACAAAAGGTGATAAAAAAATATGAAGAAGAGTGTAGTTGCCATTGTTGGCAGACCGAACGTGGGAAAATCTACCTTATTCAATCGAATATGTCGTAAACGCAGCGCCATAGTCGATTTTGAAGAAGGTGTAACCCGTGACCGCAAATACGAAGAAGCGGAATGGAACGGCAGGAAATTCATCATTGTGGATACCGGTGGCATTATTCCCCAGGCAGTTACTGATATCGATAAAGCCATCAAATTTCAGGCAGAAATCGCCATCGAAGAATCGGATTTCATTCTCTTCGTGGTGGACGTGAAAACCGGCATCACCACTATGGATATGGAAATTGCCAAAACTCTTTCTCCGCACCGCGACAAAGTGATGTTGGTCGCTAATAAAGTGGATAACGAAAAAGACGAATTGGATGTATATGATTTCCTCCAACTTGGATTTGGCGATCCCTTCCCCATTGCCGCCAATCAGGGCAGAAATACCGGTAATTTCCTCGATGCGCTGGTCAGCGCCATCGAGACTTCCGATGCAGAAACCGTGGTCGAAGACGACATAAAAATAGCCATCGTGGGTAAGCCGAATGTGGGAAAATCATCCATGATCAATAAACTTTCCGGTAAAGATATGAACATCGTTACGAACATTCCCGGCACGACGCGAGATTCCATCGATACGCAATTCAAGCATTTCGGACAGAAAATCACTTTCATCGATACTGCCGGTCTGCGCCGCAAAAAAAGTATCAAATATGGCGTGGAATACTTCAGTTCCATGCGTACGATCGAAAGCATCAACCGGGCAGATATCGTTTTATTGGTACTCGATGCTCAGGAAGAAATCAGCAATCAGGATCAGAAAATCGTTTCTTATGCTGCCCGTAATTTCAAAGATATTATTATCGCGGTAAATAAATGGGATTTGGTGGAGAAAGACAACGCCACCACCGGGGAATTTGTCAGAAAAGTCAGAGAGCAACTCAAATTTGTCGAATTCGCCCCGATCGTTTTCATATCTGCGCTTACCGGACAGCGAATTCGCAAAATTCTCGATCTGATCATTCAGGTAAGTGAAGAAAGTAAAAAGAGGATCGGCACTTCGGAACTAAACCGTTTTCTGGAGACAACGACGAATAAATTCCAGCCTTCCCATTCCAGCGGCAAACATGCCCGAATCTTTTACTGCACGCAGGTGAAGGCGCATCCGCCTACTTTTGTTTTCTTCTGTAATGATAAAAAATTGATCACCGTACATTATCGTCGTTACCTGCAAAACCAGTTGCGTGATCAATTCAAATTTGCCGGAGCATCGATCAGAACGCTGTTCCGCAGCAGAGATGAAAATGACGTTCTCTAATCTGCTTCTCGCCTTTCTGGTCGCTTACCTTCTGGGCAGTATTCCCACCAGCTTTTTGATGGGGAAACTGTTGAAAGGCATCGACATCAGAAAACACGGCAGTGGCAAT
>DAISYT010000402.1:0-2090 GCA_036825175.1 Candidatus Cloacimonadota bacterium | reverse complement strand
AAAATTGGTATGAATTTTGGAATTATCCGGGATTAGATAATATTTTCCGTGGTAATCCTGTATGGTGCCGACCATTTTATCTCTGGCACGTTCGATGATGCGAGTAATCACGCCAAAAGTTTTGCCATTCCTGGTAGAGCGCAACTCTACTTCCACCTTATCCTGATGATAAGCCGTAAGTGTATCTTCGGATGAAACAAAAACATCCTGTTTATCCGTGATCACAAAAGCATAAGATTTGTTGCGAGCCAGCGAAGTGGCATCGAATGTACCGCTGAGCAGATTTCTATTGTTCGTGGTTTCTTTGGAATATGAAGAATGATTCGAGTCATTTTTCGCTGTTTTTGTCTCATTTAAAATGGAATATCGTCTGTTTTGCAAAGCGATTTTTTGTTCCCTGACTAAAGCGAACAGCGTATCCATTAAATCTTTACGCTTGTGTTTTCCCACTTTGAGGATTTGAGTGATTTCTCCAATTTTAAGCGCTGCCTGAGGATTTTCCTGAAAGAATTTAATGATTTTGTAACTGATTTTTTCATCGAACATTTTTAAGCTCTTTTCCCGACTTTTTCATCGAGTATTTTGAAGAGTTCAGCCTTTTCGGTAGCAGTTTTGGAAAAGCGTAAATTCAATCCCCGAAAGGCGTCGAGACGTCGCGGCATTTTAAAAGTGGAAAGCATTACACCTTTTTTATCGGCATAATAACAACCGAAATCCGTGTATTTTTTTTCCACTTTCACTACCCAGTAAAAAATAACTATTTTGTCATCATGACACTCGTAAGTGGTTGGAATAAAATAAGGTGTGAGGCTGGCGATAAAAATGATCAATCCCAGATAATAAAACAGTGGCATTTGCCAGTCGATCACGGCGATGTGCCAAAGACTGACGGCGAGTATGATGATAAAAATGATCAGGATTACCGAACTTACAGGATTATCGCGCAGTGGGTGAGAGGTCCATTTCAATATCGGTTCATTATTCGACATTTTGCACGATCTCCCGGCATTTTTCCACTTCTTCTTTGATCAGAATAATTTCAGTGAACACTTTGGTAGAATTGAATTTAGAACCGATCGTGTTGCTCTCGCGTTGCATTTCCTGTAAAATGAAATTTATGCTTTTGCCTGCTTCAGCATCGTTCTGTTTTACTTTATCATTTAATTTTTTTATATGATCTTTCAGGCGAACTATTTCCTCCGTAACATCTGCTTTTTCAATGTAAACAGCTGCTTCCAGCATAACACGTTTCAAAGCTTCTTCATCCAGTTTACCGCGAAGCAGGCTTTCGATATTTGTTTTCATTTTTTCATTAATTTCATTTTTATATTGGGGAAATTCGTTTTCTATTTTCAGAAGGGCAGTGAGCATATCTTTCGATGATTTAAGCAGATAGGATTGCATCGACTCTCCTTCCTGCAAAGCCATTTTTTGATGTTCGCTCAATGCCAGATTGAAAGTGTAAAGTAGTTGATTTAAAAAAACCGGGTCTTCCGGATTCTCTTCTTTCAGGCTGATGACTTCTGATTCCGCCAATATATCTGATAGAGAAGAATCATTCGGAATTTCGAGGATTTCCGCAGCTTTTTTATGCAATTCCCAATATGCTTTTAAGTATTCCACATTTAAAGACAGGGAAGGTGTTTTCTTATACTTTACATCTACATTGACTTGTATTTTACCTCGCTTGATCAATTTATTTAGGACTTCATCGAATTTTGTTTCTAAAAATGATAATTCTTTGGGAAGTTTGTATTTAACATCTAAAAATCTATTGTTCACGGATTTAATCTCGATTTCAATCTCATGATCTTCATCGCTAAATCTCGACCTTCCATATCCGGTCATACTTTTCATATTTCTGCTCCTGAAAAAAAATTTAGGTTAATTTTACGAGCAGGATTTAGATGTCAACTTTCTTGTAATTCGATCTGGAAATTAAGAGGTTACCAAAAGATTTTTGGGAATGGCTACTTAACCAACGAGCCAAAATAATAAAAAAAGAATCGGTAAAGAGAGGCAAAACAGCGGATTTTCATTTCATGTGATAATATCTATTATGTAAACTTGCTATTATCGGAGTATCTTCT
>DAISYT010000401.1:0-2112 GCA_036825175.1 Candidatus Cloacimonadota bacterium | reverse complement strand
CTCATCGCTGCGCTTATGAGTCAAGTCCTGCTCAACACTCACCTCTCACTTCTCATCTTCTCCATTTCTCATGTTCTCATCTTCTCAACTTCTCATGTTCTCCCCTTCCCAAATTCTCCCGGTCTCATAGTCACCAAGTCCCCCAGTCATTTTTCTTAATTCTTCTCATTTTACATTTTACATCGTTCATTTTTCATTTTTCAATCATCAATGCAATCGAAGTGAGTGGTCACCTGACTGAAGACACAATCTGGAGTCCCACAAATAATCCCTATCAAGTAGTGAATAATGTATTTGTGGATACCGGAGTAACTCTGACGATTCTACCGGGAACCGAAATTCAAATCCAATCAGTAGAACTAACTAGTTATTGGGACTTTCATAATAATTTCTGGTATACGAATGGTAATAATGCAGCCAAGATGATCTGGGTAGACGGTGAAATAATAGCCGAAGGAACAGAACAGGACAGCATTGTTTTTACCCACTTACAGGATTATCCTGATTACTACTGGGGTTGTATATATATTACCGAGTTCAGTGAAATGCCGGTTTTTAACCATTGTATTTTCGAATATTCGGGTGGAATGGGAATTGTTCTTAATAATATTGCTCAAGGAGCAATTTCAATACGCAACGGCAAAGGATTAGTGAGAAATTGTACCTTCCGAAATAACGCTCAGGGATTTTGTGCGTATTATAATTTAACACAAGAAATTGAAGTGTCATATTGTGATTTCTTTGATGATGAAAACAATGATTATGTCCAAAATATATGGGGAGGTATCCACTTTTCTGTTTTCCAACCAACCGCAAACTATAAACCTGCGTTAGTAGCCAATAATTCTTTTTCTGATCGATCACTTAATCCAAGCTCAGCATATTATGTTAATAATTCTCATTTATCTTGTATTGAGTTAGTTACAAGTATGACACAAGGTGAACAAAAATCGTATTATTATAATAACAATTTTATCTCTTGTCAAACAGGCATTTATGGTGGAGATATTGGAGATTCCTTATTTATTAAAAGTAATCATTTTATTTATAGCTATGTAGATATAAATGACGCCTATGTAGAAATAAGTGATAATTGTTTTGAAGGATGTGGAATCTCTGGTCCAAGTGAAATCGAATTAATTGGCAAGGTAAATAATAATGTCATATCTAATGCTAATACTGGAATCTCTGGCAGATTTCAAGAAATTTATAATAATATTATTTATAATTGTGGTATGGTTACTAGCGTCATCGGAAGCAGTAATTCATTTTTAAATAATTTGTTAATTAATAATGATGAGTTGTGTAATTTGCTTTCAGATACTCCAATAATTGAAAATAATATTTTCATTGGTAATGGTATGGAAAATGTCGAAGTATTGAACAATCCCATTTTTCGTAACTGTATAACAGATTTTGAACTGGAGTATCCCCTTATCGATGGTGGTGGCAACATTATTGTCGATTCGTTGCAGGCTCAGTCAATATTCGAGGATATCCAAAACGGAGATTTCCACCTGACAGCAGGCAGCATCGCCATCGATGCCGGGTTCGATACACTGGGTTATTATTATCCCTTCGATCTGGATTATAATCACAGAGTTTGGGATGGAGATGGAAACGGAACAGCTATCATCGATATCGGAGCTTATGAATACGGAGCTCCGGCTTTGGGTGGTGTCGAGTGTTTAACTTACGATCCTCTTACGGGGTCGGGGGTGGATTATGTATTGATCAAGATCGATAATGATCCGGGTAACTTTACTTTCACAGACGGAAGTTGTATTTCGGAGATCAAATTACCCGCCGGAGTTTATGACGTTTATGCTGAACGTGTATTCTATGAAGATACCGTGATGTACCAGGTGGAAGTATCCGAGGGGCAAATCACCCAATTACTAATTCCCATGAATGCGACCGTAGAGGTGCAGGAACATGAAATCTCTCCTAACTCGTCTCTCATTTCTCACCTCTCGAATTATCCCAATCCGTTCAATCCCAGCACGACAATAAGTTTTAGCGTACCGCAAACAGCCTTGTTTGCGACCATAGAAATCTACAACATCAAAGGACAGAAGGTAAAAACTTTGGACTGCTGCAATTCTTTTGCAG
>DAISYT010000400.1:0-2148 GCA_036825175.1 Candidatus Cloacimonadota bacterium | reverse complement strand
GTCAATGGATAAAATCGGAAAGCCTCAGCGAGGCGAAATAATGTAGCCAGGTGCGGTAGCGCCTGGAAAAGTAATACCCGATAAACCGGAGCGCCATCGGTGCGGGATTATTTTGATAAACCCTCAGTCCACCAAGTGCCGGATCAGAATGACAGTTTTCTTTTCGTGTCTTTGTGGCACGAAGTCGGTGTTGAGTCCGTGTAAGTCTGCGGCAAAATTATCAGTGAAAACCGATTCTCTTATTTTCCGTTTTCCTGCCCAACCAGCGGAATCAGCATCAAAATAGGAATCGTGGCGATCAGGTAAATTCCGGCAGTCATGAAGAAACAGCGCTGGAAATTATTATCGCCGATCAAAAAGCCACCGGCTACTGCGGAAGCATTCCAAAACAATCCCCAGGCAACCGTTTCCACCGAATTCCATTTACCTCGATTGCGTTTGGGAACGACATCCATCAGGATAGAACGACTGAGCGGCTGGGCGGCGTTCATCAGTGAACCGCGCATCACAAAAAGCGGTATCATCAAAAACAAAGCCGGATAAAATCCGATGCCGATCAGGCAAAGCGTGGCAGAAAACTGCACCAAAAAAATCATTTTAGCTCTGCCTTTTTTCAGGGAAAAACGTTGAGCAATCACGGCAAAAACCCCGGTGAAGATTTCCGTAACTCCCATGATCAATTGCACGGAAATCGGTTGCAAAAGATAAACCGAACGGAAAAAGACCGGGAAAAATTTGATCGTCATGCCGGCGCCCATACCCACGATCACGTTCGCCGTCACCAACAGAATCGGAATACGTTTTGCCAGTTTGGAATAATATTTTTTCTTCTCTTCACTTTCGTTTTCATCCGTCAGTAAAACCGATTCACTTTCCATACCCATGGAGCGGTCATCCCGAAATAAGAACAGAATAACGACCGAGATCATGGAGATTACGATTCCCACCAGCATCACGGATTTCAGAATTTCCATATCCCATTTATCACCCAAAAAGAGAAAAAGCAGAACGTTCAAAAAAGGACCGGAAGCCACAGCGATTTGGCGCACCAAATGCAGGTTAGCATACATACCGGAACGATTCCCGGAAGGCAAAGAATCCGCCAGAATCGATTCGAATGCCGGACGCATGAATCCCTGGAAGGCTCCCCACAAAAGCATGGCAATCAGGATCAGGTAAAGGCTGTTTGCAAAAGCTAAAAACAACATGCCTACGATGCCGAAAACAGCTGAAAGCCGCAGCATGATCTGGCGCGGATATTTATCTGCCAGCATACCGGCGGGGAAAACAATGGAAGTCATGGCAATGCCGGAAACACCGGCTGTGATACCCAAGAGTTCGTTAGAAGTCAGTCCCAGAATGCCGTTGGTTTTTTCCACGAAAAGCACGATGTAAAGGCTAAAAATGTTGCCCATCCAAATGCCAAAGCCAAAAGAGCTGATGCTTTCAAAAATAAAAGCCAGCTTCACATTTTTATTCTGATTTTTCCAAAACATTATCTTTCCACTTTCCTCAATTTTTCCAGAAATATATTCGTTTCTTTCTGGTTTTTCAGAACGATTACCTTGTCCGGGTAAGTTCGATGCAAAAGCCCGTATTCCTTCTTATATTTGGAATAGGTTTTCAAAATCCACAGCAGTAATGAATCCGACGAAAGCAGCGATTGGAACAGCGTTTCCCGGTTACCACTGAAGATTTCTTCCCGCGTAAAAATGCGAGAGCAAGTTCGCCAAATTGCCCTGCCCATAACGACGAGAAAGGAATAATTCAGCCACACGATCAGATCGGCTTTTTCCTGAATTAACGGCTTCACTTTATGATAATTACCGTCCATAACCCAGTATTTTTGCTGAATGGCTTCTGTGGCTTTTTCCACAAAATCGGTATTTACTTTCCAGTCCGGTCCCCAATAAAGCGCATCCAGTTCGACCTGCGGAATATTTAAAATATCCGCCAATTTAGCAGAAAGCGTCGTCTTACCGGAGCAACTGCTACCCACCACAGCAATGCGTTCTAATTTCTTTTCTTTCCAATTATTTATGTTCATGTGCTCAACTGAAATTATCCGCTTTTTCTGTCAATTTGTTCATGCATTCCGATGTGTGAAAAATATCCATATTGCTTTTTATGGATCGATTTGATCATGAT
>DAISYT010000399.1:0-2153 GCA_036825175.1 Candidatus Cloacimonadota bacterium | reverse complement strand
GTCGAGATTTTTCACGACGTGCAACGTCGTGTTACTCAATTCGGACTTGCCTCGATGCCCAGGCTCGAGGTAAGAACGAAAGGGCAAAAGATTGCTTCGCGACAGAAAAACGAGAAAAAGGCTCGCAATATCGCCGTACCTCGCCGTTGCACGTCGAGTAGTAACGCAAACATCCCTGTTTGCGAAACGGACTTGCCTCGATGCGCCAGCTCGAGGTAAGAACCAGGAGAAAAAAATTGCCTCGCAATATTGCCGTACCTCGCCGTTGTACGTCGAGAAAGCAATATAAAATATCTTCCCTTTTAATAAATGATTTGACAGTATTTGGCTATTTTGCCAAATAGGCAATGTTTCGTTTGTGAATGATGACATTCATACGAAACGGAGGTGAAAAATGGATGAACTTGAAAGAAGAAAATACGAGGAACTTGCCCGTATCAATAAGGCATTATCCCATCCTGCCCGGCTTTTTATCGTGCATAAACTGGCAGAGCAGGAATACTGCGTAAAAGAACTTACCGAGATGATCGGCAGCGATATTTCTACTGTTTCCAAACACCTGGCTATCTTAAAGAATGCCGGTATAATCTCTGATGAAAAACGCGGAAATTGCGTTTATTACACGCTGCTTTGTCCGTGCGTGCTTTCCATGTTCGGTTGCCTTACGAACGTGATTGAAAGCAATAAAGAACAAATGAATGAACTATAAAAGGAAGTAAATATGACCTGGAAAAATGAATGGAAAATACTCATTTTGATGGTAGTGATTTTCCTGACCGTATATTTCCTGCCCGTCGATGCGGCGAGATTTCAAAATGCCGTGATGGAAGCGTTCCATCTTCTGCAGGAATATGCCAGATTGCACGTTATTTTGTGTTTGATACCGGCGCTTTTTATTGCCGGTGCGATCGGAGTTTTTATCTCCCGTGATGCCGTCATGAAATATTTGGGACCCAAAGCGAAACGGGTGGTAGCCTACACTGTGGCTTCGGTATCCGGTTCGGTGCTGGCAGTTTGTTCCTGTACTATTTTACCGCTGTTCAGCGGAATTTACAAACGGGGAGCCGGTTTGGGACCTGCCACGGCTTTTCTGTATTCCGGTCCTGCCATCAATATTTTGGCGATCATTCTCACGGCTCGAGTATTGGGAGTGGAAATGGGCGTTGCCCGTGCCGTGGGAGCGATTGTTTTTAGTATCGTGATCGGTGTGATCATGGGCTTTATTTTCCGTAAAGAAGAAGTGAACAAAGCTTCCAATAAAATGCTGATGCCGGAAACGGAAGTCGACAGACCTTTATGGCAGAACCTGTTGTTTTTCCTCACTCTTATTGCCATTCTGGTTTTTGCCAATTGGGCAAAACCGGCAACCGAATCCGGTGCCTGGAATGCTATTTATCATGCCAAATGGATTATCACTTCGATTTTGGGAGTGATGCTGGGAATTATTCTCATAACGATTTTCCAAATGAAATTTACCAAGATCGGCATTATCGCTGCTTTTGTCGTCATCATCGGCATCGTTACCGGATGGAATCCGTTGCTTACATTCGTCTCCGGTGTGATCGGACTTTCCTTCTTTACCAGCAGAGATAAAGGTGAAATGGGTGAGTGGTTCACTTCCACCTGGGAATTTGCCAAACAGATTTTACCGCTGTTGTTTTTTGGCGTGGCTGTTGCCGGTTTTCTGCTGGCACGTCCGGGACACGAAGGCATCATTCCTTCCGAGTGGATTTCCAAGCTGGTGGGTGGGAATTCGATTTGGTCGAATTTCTTTGCTTCCATCGTGGGAGCATTTATGTACTTTGCCACGCTCACCGAAGTGCCTATTTTACAAGGATTGATCGGTAACGGCATGGGAAAAGGACCGGCTCTGGCTCTGCTTTTGGCTGGACCGGCTTTGTCGCTGCCCAATATGCTGGTTATCCGTAGCGTGATCGGCACAAAAAAGACAGTCGTTTTTGTTTCGCTGGTGGTAGTGATGGCGACGATTACCGGCGTCGTTTTCGGAACATTCTACAAATAAAAGAAAGGGCATTATAATGAATAGTCTGCTTGATACACTTCGTTATTTTCTGATAATTTTATCGGAATTAACGGCTCTATTTCTGCTTATTAGTACCGTTATTGCTTTGGGAATTTCCTACACTTCCCCC
>DAISYT010000398.1:0-2155 GCA_036825175.1 Candidatus Cloacimonadota bacterium | reverse complement strand
TCCCAAACTCTCCTTGACACTCTTCCCGACTTTTACGATGTTCCGCAGCAAAAGAAAGAAGGATGATAAATGCCTGAGAATAAAAAGAGTTATCTTTCGGATGAATTCATCGCGCATCTGGATAAATTTAATCTGCGAGCCAGACTTATCGTGGAAGGATTCATCACCGGATTGCATAAATCTCCCTATCATGGTTTCAGTGTGGAATTTTCCGATCACCGGCAATACAATCAGGGCGATGCGATCCGGAACGTGGATTGGAAAGTGTATGCCAAAACCAACCGTTATTACATCAAACGTTACGAGGAAGAAACCAATCTGAAAAGTTACATCATCGTGGATCACAGCGCTTCTATGGGCTTTGCGTCCGGCAAAATTTCCAAACTGGAATTCGCCAAAGCTTTTGCTTCCGCCCTGGCTTATCTGATGATTTCCCAACAGGATGCTGCGGGACTGCTTTCCTACACGAATAAAATCACGAATTACCTCCCGCCCCGTTCCCTGAAATCCTATCTTTCCGTGCTGTTTCGGGAACTCTACAATTTGCAGCCGCAGGAAACAACCAGCACTTCCGAAATTCTGCACTCTTTGGCGGAACGCATCAAGAAGCGGGGACTGATCATCCTGATCTCCGATCTGATCGACGACCCGGAAAAGATTTTGCAGGGATTGCAGCATTTTCGCCATCAGAAACATGAAGTAATCCTTTTTCACATTCAGGATGCCCAGGAATTGAACTTCGATTTCAAAACCGAAACGGAATTTATCGATGCCGAAACCGGCGAAAAGATCACGGTGAATCCCTGGCAGATCAGGAAAGATTACCAAAAGGCTTACGCCGAAAATGCCGAATTCCTGAAACAGAAATGCCACGAATCTCAGATCGAATACAATCCCATCACCACGGAAACGCCCTTCGACGAAATTCTGCTGAATTACCTGATCAAGCGATCGAAATTGATGTGACGCAGAACGCTACCCATACGGCACGTCTCACTAATTTACCCTGAAAAGGCTTGCCTGCCGCAGGCATGGGTTCTTACACCATTTCTTCTTGCATAGTACTTTCAAGGTTTAGCATATAAGCCCCAAACTGCGAAGCTGTGAAACGTGATTATCCACAGGCGCCAGCCTGTGGTAAGCGACCAGAAATCCGAAACCGCCAAGCGGTTCGACTTTCCCGCTGCCTCTCACAACAAATTATTTGACAGCAAGTTAATAAAAACTGAATTGGCGAAAAATAAAAAGGAAAAAGATCAACAGAAGTGTATCGGCTGGAAGAAAATAACGAGTGGAAAATCATTCACAGCCATTGGTCGTTGACTAAACCTTCTCTTGATTAATCGATGGTTTATGGATAAAATATTAACCTTCACTGACAGACAAGCCTTTCGGGAATGGCTTGGTAAGCATGGAACAGAAAGCGATGGCGTATGGTTGCTCTTTAGCAAAAAAGGCGAGCCTGTCACACTCTCTGCCAACGAGGCATTGGAAGAAGCGCTTTGTCACGGCTGGATAGACGGGCAGATACAATCCCTTGATGAAAATACTTACAAAAAGTATTTTGCGCGACGTTTACCTAAAAGCAAATGGTCTGTAAAAAACAAAAAGTTAGCACAAACTCTTATGGAAAAGGGCTTAATGACCCAACAGGGTTTGGATGCCGTAGAATGTGCCAGGAAAAACGGTGCATGGGATAATGCCAAACGCACCCAGATCGACGATGAACAAATTCAAATGTTCCGGGAACTCATCCAGCCGCATGAGCCTGCTTACACTAATTTGCTGGCTATGTCGCATTCGGTACAGCGCACCTACACCGGCTTTTATCTCGATGCCAAATCCGACAATACCCGCCACGCCAGGTTAGAAAAAATCATTGAAAGACTTAATAATAATTTGAAGCCAATGTGATAAAACGTACGAATGTACGATCCAATAAACAATAAAGAAAATTTAAAAGTCGATTATATCCGTGGTAAGCCAAGGGGTATTTCACCAACTTTATTTTAACTATGGGCTGAAATTTTCTATGCGACACAGTTCAAGTTATCTTATTATTTCAAATAAAAATAGGATATTTTCCCATCATAAAAGTGCACATTTATTTGAATTTCATTTTCGTTATGAAAATTGACATCAATATATTTAGGGA
>DAISYT010000397.1:0-2156 GCA_036825175.1 Candidatus Cloacimonadota bacterium | reverse complement strand
GGCACTGAGGTTTATTCTATAATAAAGAAAAGAAGTTGGAGAAAGTTACGTGATTAATATATTAATAAATTTTTCCTCCCTGTGTTCTCTGTGCCTCCGTGCCTCGGTGTTGTAACCCATGCAGATAAACGAGATATTTCACAGCATTCAGGGAGAATCCTCTTACGCCGGACTTCCCTGCGTTTTCATTCGGCTTACCGGTTGTAATCTGCGTTGCCATTATTGTGACACGACTTACAGCCACGAGGAAAAAACAGAAAAATCCATCCCGGAAATCATCACGGAAATTGCCGCATTTCTTCCCAATAAACTGGTGGAAATAACCGGTGGCGAACCGCTCTTACAGGAAGAAGTATATTCGCTGTTTGAAGAGTTACAGAAAAGAAATTACCGGATTCTGTTAGAAACCAACGGCTCCATTTCTTTGAAAAAAGTTCCGGAATACGTGATCAAAATAGTGGATGTAAAAACACCGGGAAGTGGTTTTGGCACTAGTTTTTGCCTAGAAAATCTGTTACTGATCGATCCCCAAAAAGACGAGATCAAATTTGTTCTTACTGACCGTGAAGATTATGAATGGGCAAAGAACTTCATAGAAAGCAACAAACTGCATAATTATAAAATTCTTTTTTCAGCCGTAAGAAATACCCTGCCGGTACAAAGTTTAGCAGAATGGATTCTGGAAGATAACCTGCCGGTACGATTACAATTGCAGCTTCATAAATATATTTGGGATGAAAATCAACGGGGAGTTTAGGTCTCAGTTTGTTTGCATCCTGATCCTGCCGGATTTATTCATCTCATCCAGGTAATTTTCCAGTTCTTCTTTCAAATGTTCTTCGATGCGAATCTGCATAGCAACATCGGCGGTATATTCGATGTTTAAAATCTCCGCATTCATAGCATTGATGCGATGTTTTAAAATTTCAGCAAAGTCATAAGTAGTGGTGATGTTATATTCCTGATATTTTACCAGTTTCTTCAATGGTTGGGAATTTATCGCTTCTTCCACGCTTTTACCGTAAGCTTCGATCAAGCCGGGAACGCCCAGTTTAATCCCGCCAAAATAACGAGTCACCACTGCCACGATTTTGGTCATGTCATGTTTTTTGAGGGCATTCAGCATGGGTTGTCCGGCAGTACCACCCGGTTCTCCGGCATCCGAACTGTGGAACATCTCACCTTTATCGCCCACGATATATGCCCAGCAATTGTGATTAGCGGTTTTATGTTCTGCCGCGATGCTGGAAATAAAATCTTTGGCATCTTTCATCGTTTCTGCGAAATGCAGATGTGCGATAAAGATCGAGCGCTTAATTTTGATCTCGACATCACGATCCTGTTCTACCGAATAAAAATACTTCATATCAAATCCTGATCCCAAACTGTTCTCATTCGGGATGGTTTCCAGAATTTCGATGATTATTCTGCTGTCAACCTGCTTCGTTTCTTTTCATTTGCTTGTAAGACCGACATCGTTTTTTTTATTTTACTCTGCACAAATCTTTTATGTGTAATCCTGCATCATATATGACAGAAGTGTAGGTATATTCTGCTTGACCGGCAGATGGGATTTTCAATTATCGCTTTTGTTAGAAAATTTATGAGGAATTTGGATGATAAAAAAATAGCCGCATCGTTTTGTAATTATTCACAAATTCCTAGTTAATTGAAATAAAAGGAGATAATCCCTGATGAATGTAAACGTTCAAAATAAAAGCATCATTTCTTCGCAATCGATCGGAAAGAGTTCCGTGGAAAAGTATTGGAATAGTCATGTTCGTTTTTATTTCATTCTTCTAATTGTGTTATCCTTTTTCTTATTTTCCTGTTCCGATCCCAAACTGGACAATCCTTTCGATCCGAATTCTTCCTATAATCTCGATCCCATGTCGGGGGCTTTGACTTTAACTCAATTATCCGACAGCCAGGTAAGATTGAGATGGATATTGAACTCTTCGGTCGTGGGCAATTATATTATTAAACGCAAGATCGGTTACGGAGATTTTGAAATCATTGCCACGGTGGACAAAGACCTTTGCTACTACGTCGATACAGAATTACTTACCACAAATACATATTATTATCAATTGATCGGAGCAAATGGCGATGTGCAAACCAAACCGCTTTCCAATTCGATCCAGACTTCCTTCGTC
>DAISYT010000396.1:0-2175 GCA_036825175.1 Candidatus Cloacimonadota bacterium | reverse complement strand
GCCGGTATGGGATGTTGTGGAAAAATCAGCCGTCTGCTGCACAAACATCTGGGAGCGGCAGGTACATTTGTCGGGTTGGCAGCTAATCCCACAGCTTCCGGTCAATTGACCGCAGCCGACGTGGAAATGTATCATCTGCAATCGATAAATTCCAATGCCAAAATCGGCGGCATCATCGGTGGCGAGCAGATTGAGCAATCTTTGGGATTACCTTTTTACAACGATTATTTTCATCGTCATCGCCTCGATGCTTTCTATCTTCCGTTTACTATAAACTCCCCGGACGACTTTCGTTGTTGGTTGGAAGGCTGCTCTTTTCATGATAAATTTTATGGATTTTCCATTACGATGCCGTTCAAACAAAAATTCAGTAAAGATGGGAAAAGTGACAATCTCTACCTTCCCCAAAATCAACGTTTTTTGAATACCGATGCCGATGCCTTCCAAACGGCTTTGGAGTTTTTGCACACGACAAAATCCGACCGCATCCTGATCTTTGGGAATGGTGGCAGCGCTCATACTGCGTTGGAAGCGCTCGATGATTTTGAAAATGTCTTCATCTATGCCAGGAAAGCACTAAATCTGCAGAATTTCATTTCACTTACCGAAGCCAAACAACAATCCTTCGATCTGTTGATCAACTGCACGCCAGTCGGTATGAACGAAGAGGATTTCCTTACTGAAACCGGAATTTACAATTTTAGAAAAGTCATCGATCTGCCTTATTGTGAAGACGACACGAAACTGGTAACATATTGCAAAGAAAAGAATTTACCTTTCATCGACGGCAAGCAGTTCTGGCAGTGGCAGGCAGAAAGACAATTGATAGAATTTGAAAAAGAAATAAATCGATAAATTATAAAATGGAGGAAACATGATCAATCCTTACAAAGTGGTAAAAGAGCTGAACTTTGAACGTTTAGCCGGAAGTGAAAATGAGCAAAAAGCGATCGAAATTTTGAGTAAACACATTCGTGAAATGGGACTGGAACCCAGGTTGGAACCGTTTGAACTGGTTTCTTTCGATGCCGGAACAGCTTCGATCTCCGTCGAGGGAAAAACCTTTCCTGCCCTTCCTTACGGTTTGAATAATACTGCCGTGATCGAAGGAGAGCTGAAAGTGATGGAAAACAGCGAAATTCTGGAATATAACAAAGGTGCTTACCAGGATAAAATCGTGATGTGTTATGGTTTTAGCCGAGGATTGGCTCCGGCTTTGAAAGAGGCAAAAGTAGCAGCTTATATCGGAATGGGAAATCCGTATCGTACCGCCACCAGCCTTTCACACCGCCAGAGTTCGTATAAAGAAGGTTACGTGAATTCACTCACCATCAGCCACGACGAAGCCATCAAATTGCGCCGATACGACGGCAGGAGAATCAAAATCGAAATCGTACAAAAAGTGGAAAAACGCACCGCTCATAATATAGTCGTCGATATTCCCGGTAAAGGCTTCGACCGCAATTTGACGATTGCCGGCGGACATTACGACACGGTGGCTCACAGCGTGGGAGCTTCGGATAACAGCGGCGGAACGGTTACGCTTCTGAAAATATTGGAATTTTTTGCCAAACATCAACCGCAACGCGACCTGAGAATCGTGTTTTTCAGCGGAGAAGAATTGGGATTGCTCGGTAGTCAGGCATATGTAAAGCAGCATGTGGAAGAGATCAAAGAACGGGTGAAACTGATGGTAAATATCGATGTTTCCGGCGATGCTATCGGTCACGACCGTTTGCAGGTGATCGGCAGCAACGAACTTCTGGGTTATACCGACGGGATCACCAAAGAAATCGGGCTCGCCTTCAAAACTGCTCTCGATATTTACAGCAGCGACTGTATGCCGTTCACACCTTACGAAATACCTTCCATCAATCTGGCTCGCTCCGGCGGCAAAGCCACTTCGATGATTCACACTCCCGGCGACAGCGTGGCAAATGTTGCTCCGCAGGGTTACGACACCACCATCAAAGCTTCGATCAATATTCTGAGCCGTATTCTGAATGCTGGAGTTTATCCGGTGAAAAAGGAAATCGACGACAGTCTGCGGGAAAAGATAGAGAAATATCTGTATAATCTTGCTTACGAAAAACCGGAATTGGAGTGGACGCCTAAATATAAGAAATGATTTTCTGCCACGAAGACACCAAGACACAAAGGACACGATTTGAGAAG
>DAISYT010000395.1:0-2189 GCA_036825175.1 Candidatus Cloacimonadota bacterium | reverse complement strand
TTGGAAGGCATATTTCATGATATTGGAAATTAATTCGTTAATGATGATTCCCAGAGGAAAGACCAGTTTGGCATTGATTTTAAAATGTTCGATATCTTTAATGACTTTGATCTGGTATTTATTGGGAAAGACTTGGAAAATCTCATCGATGAGAGGAGTTAGATAATCGCAAATATCCACTTCGCTAAAATTATCCGAACGGAAGAGCTTTTCATACAGAATCCGCATCGATTTCACCCGTCCGCCGGCATCCTGTAAAGCAGAAATAACTTCTTCATTTTTAGTGCGATGAATATGCAATCTAAGCAGACTTTCTATTGTCGCCATATTATTTTTTACCCGATGGTGTACTTCGTGCAGAAGAATTTCTTTGGCGTTTAGCAGCTCTTTAATGTCATTTTCAGCTTTCTTTCTGTCGGTTATATCTTCCACGATAGTGGAAAAATAACCTTTTTGAGGTGAAAATACCAAAACGGAAAACCATCTGTTGAGTGGCTCTGTAAAATTTTCAAATCTGACAACTCCGCCATTTAAGGCAATTTGCCCGAAAGTTTCAATCATCATGGGTATTTTTTGTTCACGATTTAGATTAATCTCAGTAATTTTTTTGCCAATAATCTCATTTTGTTTTAAATCCATTAGTTGCCTAAAAGCCTGATTTACATCTAAAAAAATGTAATCGACAACCTTGCCTTCGCTGTCGGTAATCACCTTCTGTAAAGCAAAGGCATCGATCAAATTATTAAACAAAGTTCGATATTTTTTCTCACTTTCCAGTAATTTTTTTTCCGTTTGAATTCTATCGGTGATATCGCGTATAGTAGTAATACATATTGGTGCACCATAGTAAATAGTGTTTCGCCCTTCCAGTTCTGCCATGAAAGTACTACCGTCTTTCCTTTGAACAATAACGTTATAAGATTTTTGATAATTTCTCTCGGTTTTATGACAAATTTCTGATTTATCTTCTGCTTTGGGAATATAATTCATGAAATTTTCTCCGACTACTTCGTCCTGAGAAAAACCAAGCAATTTGAGAAAAGAATCGTTAGCATAAATTATGGTACCTTTTTTGTGTAGAATAATGCCCTCAAAGGTAACGTTCGATAATAGCTTAAATCGCTCTTCACATTCAGCCAATTCTTTGTGCAGTTTATCAACTTCTTTTTCCAATGTCTTAACCCGGGATGTGTCGTCTTTGACCATTTGTCCCCCATTTCATAATCACTTTAATGTAAATGCAATTACAAAGCCAAATCGCCACTTTTTTAAGTTAGAGAAATAACACTCTGTTTTTCAGCTTTTTTTTAAATATTTATCAGGCTCTGCCTAAAAATAAACTATCGAATGAGACATTTTGTCCCATTATTGGGAACTATTGTGACACAACTTTTATCAGACTTTCTCTACTTCATTCTATCATTTCCGGCTTATCAAATAGAATCGTGAATTCCTACTTTCCGCAGATCATTACCGGTTTTAGTTTTTATAAAAAATAAGCGTTCCCAGTTTGAATGAATTATTTGACGTTCAATAATCAGATTTTTTTCATGAACACAAAAAAAACCGGAGAAGACATGTACTATTTCAGAAATGATCTGCAAAGCAAACATGCAGTAAATATCAACGTTGCCAGCAAAAAAATCAGAATGGGATTGAACGAGAGTTCTTGTAATTTCTGGGAAAAGCTGCTGCCGGAATTTTTACAGAAAATGAATAAAGTTGAGTTGAATCGTTACTTTAATAATATCACTTCCGAGTTACGCAGCAAACTGGCGGATTATGCCGGTGTGCCGGAGGAATGTCTGGCGTTTGGGAATGGCGCCGACGAAATGCTTTATTATATTTTCACCGCCGTTCGTAATGATGATGCTTCTTTCGCTGTTTCACTGGCTCCTTCATATTTCGATTATCGCAGCTACTGCGATGCTGTGGGATTGGGAATCAGTTTTCTCTCTCTGCAACCCGATTTCGATTTTTCTCTGCCCAGTTTTTTGGAATTAACCGATCATCCAAACTGCAAACTGGTAATACTTTGTAATCCTAATAATCCTACCGGAAATCTGCTGGATGAAGATAAAATTATCGAAGTATTGAAAGCCAATCCAACTCGGCCGGTTCTGATCGACGAAACTTACTTTGAATTCTCGGATAAAACCTTCGTTAACCTGCTGCATGATTTTCCTAAC
>DAISYT010000394.1:0-2225 GCA_036825175.1 Candidatus Cloacimonadota bacterium | reverse complement strand
AACCGTGCAGGATTACGCCAAAACAGGTGGAATTTTTAGTGAGAAAAATATCAGGAATTTTCAGTACATAACCAAAATAAAGAACAATAAAACCACCGAAGAAGAAATCGTCGTGTGGGATCAGTTGCCTATTTCTCACACGGAAGACATCAAAGTAAAATTGATCGAGCCGAAATTCAAAGAAAACACGGATACTTTGAAAATGACGGAAGAAAATTATATCGAGTGGTTCTTTAAAATCAAACCGGGAGAAGAGATAGAAGTTCCATTCCAATACTCTGTGGAATGCCCTCCCGAAATGAAAATCGAAGGATTATAAAACAGGAGATATTTAAATGCGTTGGGGAAATCCTTACTTACTCTTTCTGTTGCTGCTGATTCCGGTGTTTTTTGTTTTCATCGGATTGGCAGATCACAGACGGAAAAAGAATTTCAAAAAATTTGCGGATGCCCGTTTTTATGACTTTTATATGCAGGAATTTTCCTCGTTTCACTGGGGATTAAAAAATGTGCTTTTCGTGCTGGCGATCGCTTTGATGATCATTGCCATTGCCCGTCCCCGCTGGAATAAAGAAGTTCAGATAATGAAGAAGGAAGGTATCGATATCGTCGTGTGCATCGACGTTTCCAAAAGCATGGATGCGCAGGATATTCAGCCCAGCCGTATCGAACGAGCCAAAGACCAGATTTCACTTTTTATCGACCAATTAAAAGGAGACAGAATCGCCATCGTGGCTTTTGCCGGTCGCAGTTTCGTGCAGTGCCCGCTCACCGACGATTATGCGGCAGCCAAACTTTTCCTGAATCTTTTGGACACGGAAACTGTGCCATCTTACGGTACCGATATCGGAGGAGCGATTTCCGAAGCGATGAAACTTTTTGGCGAAGAAGAAAAACATAAAGTGATCGTGTTGGTAAGCGACGGCGAAGATTTGGAAGAGAATGCGCTCAAAATTGCCGAATCAGCCACCAAACAGAATGCCATTATTTACACGTTGGGAATCGGTTCACCGGAAGGCAGCACCATTCCTTTGCAGGATGAAAATGGCAACAGCGTTTATGCCAAAGATGATGCCGGGAATATCGTCTTTACCAAACTCGATGTGAACACCTTAACTCAGATCGCTAAAATCGGGAACGGACGCTTCTTCCCCATCACGCCGCAACAATCGGAAATCTTCGAGATTATGAAGAATATCAATGAAATCGAGAAAAAGAAATTCGATTCCAAAGAATTTGTGCGCTACAAAGAGCAGTATAAGTATTTCGTTATCGCTGCTTTGGTATTGTTGATTCTGGAATCGGTTATTCTGTATAAAAAGAAAGTAAAATTCAAAAGAGTGATTTGAATAATGTGGAAAAAAAGGGCAATTCTTAACTCACGCTTTGCTGTGAGTCAAACCTTGCCGATAATGAAGGCAGTTCTTAATCCACGCTTTGCCGTGAGTTGAGTTCTGCTTATGATAAAACATAGTTGAAGTGTATTATGAGAAAGATATTGATAATTCTAAGTCTGGCAATCGTTTGCAATTTGCAAGCGGAAGTGCTGACGTACGACAAAGTACTTTCCAATCTGAAAGGAGTGAAGTACTACGATAAAGGAGATTATTCCGATGCGGATAAAGTCTTCGGCGACAATTCCATTCAGCATCCGGACGATCCCCGTTTGCAATATAATAAGGGTAATGCCCAATATAAAAACGGTAATTTGGAAGAAGCGGAGCATTCCTACAACATGGCACTGAAAAGTAAAAATTTCCCGGATCGTTCCAAAGCATTGCAGAATTTGGGAAATGTGAAATTCCAGCAAAAAGACTATAAAAACGCTCTGAAAAATTATCGTGAATCTTTGATAACCGATCCGGCGAACCCCGATGCCAGGTACAACTATGAATTGACAGCCCGCATGTTGCAACAACAGCAACAGCAGCAGCAGCAGCAAAATCAGGATCAGAACCAAGATAACGACCAGAAAAACGATCAGAAACAACAACAACAGCAAAATCAAGATCAGAAGAAAGACGAAAAGAAAGATCAACAGCAGAAGCAAGAACAACAGAAACAGGATCAACAGCAGGATCAGCAAAAACAAGATGAGCAGCAGGCTAAGCTACAAAAGCAAAAAGATCAGAAAAAAGAGGATGCCGATCAAATTTTGAAGGCACTTCTACAAAAAGAAAAAGATGAAATGAAGAAAGAAAAAGAAAAAATGAATGTCGGCAAAG
>DAISYT010000393.1:0-2226 GCA_036825175.1 Candidatus Cloacimonadota bacterium | reverse complement strand
ATCGCAGCTATTCTTACCGCTATCTGATTCGGCTGGAATGCTATAAACTCATCAAGACGATCATCGAGAAAAAGGAATATGAAGCTTTCAGGATTTGGTGGTAAGGGATTGCTATTAAAAGACACATGAAAGAAAAATTGGAGGATACATGGAAAAAGAATTATTTAAATGCAAGGTGTTTACACCAATGTTTTGTTATGGAGCAGATGTAAAAACTCCGGAATTAAGAGCACCTTCACTCAAAGGTGCACTGCGATATTGGTGGAGGGCAATTCATCCGAATATAAGCAAGGGAGAATTGAAAAAGGAAGAAGCTAAAATGTTCGGTGGAGAAAATGATAACAAAGCAGAAAAAAGCAGTTTTTCGATTCAGATAACTAACATCAAAAAAAATGAAAAAGAAATTCAAGCATTACCCCATAAACATCTATTTACAAAAAAGGCTTTGATGCCAGACTCCACTTTCGAAATAATCATCCGACCCCAAAACGAAGAAATCAGAAATTTACTGATATTAACCTCTATTCTGGGTGGAATTGGAGCGCGTTCACGACGTGGATTTGGTTGTTTTCAGATCGGAACAGATTATGGAGAACAATTCAATTTTACTTTAAATGAAGAAAACATATTAAAACTGATACTATCGATAAATCCAAGCTTTGAGATGAAGAAAGAGTATAATCGAAAATATCCTTACTTACAAAAAGTCGAAATTGGAAAGCCAATCGAAGATTACAACGAACTGTTGCAAAAAATAGGACAAGCTTCGCATAAATTTGACACGCCTTATACAGGGTCAGTAATAAATGGACGTTATGCTTCTCCCATATATGTATCTATCTACAAAGAAAATGGATATTACTTCCCGATTATCTCAACATTAAAAAGAACAATCGACGATATTTCAAATAACGATGAAGAAATAAAGAATAATTTTATCCAAGCGATCTTAGGAGGTGAATAATGGCTGATTATCTGATGCTCTTCTCAATTTCTCATGTCCAGAGTTTTATCTCAAATTCACGCAAAACACAAGACCTGTTTAATGGCAGCAAAATTTTCTCTGACATGACCAAATCTCAATTGGAGCTTCTGCAAAATGAGACTTCAACAGAAGTGATTTTTCCGGCAAAAACCGACAAATTTATGCCAAATCGCCTTTTGATCAAAGTGAATAACATGGATGATTCATACATTTTTGAATTAGCCGATAAACTGATGAAGAATTTTCAATCGCAACTTCTAAAACTCTCATTTCAAACTGTTGATAAAAGTGATCCGATTCTTCGCGCCCAAATTCAGGATTATTTTAAACCACATTGGTCTGCCGTTGAAATGAATGAGTCTTATGAAATAGCATACAATGAATTGGAAAGAAAACATGCTGGAAGCAAAAATCTACGAATGTTCGAGCAATTAGGAAAGGGAGCAGGGGAGCAAGGCAGAAAATGTTCGTTGTGCGGAGAATATAATGCTCTTATCTATAACGATGCGTCCAAGGAGAAAGCTGAATTTATATCTGATGAGGCAATTTCTATAAAAAGCAATTTGATCAAAGCTACCGAATCCATTTGTGCAGTGTGTGCTTTGAAAAGATTAAATAAGTCTCCTGCGTTTCCTTCAACGGCTGAGTTAGCAATGAAAGAAATTTTATCGGATGAAGAACTCCGCCAATTAAATGAATTAAATATCGATCCGGAAATTTTATATCAAGAAAATGATGTTTCAAAATATCTGGAGTCTGACGATAACGAGGAAGTTGCAGAAAAAGTTGAAAAACTAAAAATTCAAATTAGAACCCGTTGCCAAATGTTAGGTAAAACCTTACCAAAATATTATGCCTTGATTATGTATGATGGAGATAATATGGGGAAATTGCTTTCTGGTGCCGAGTTGAAAGAAGATACAAATTTACGATACTTCCATCAGGAATTGACAAAAGCTCCTTCTGAAAATGCCAAGGTATCTTCCAAAATTGTCGATCAAGCTGGAAAAACAATCTATGCTGGAGGTGATGATTTTCTGGGATTCTGCACTTTAGAAAAACTGCTGCCAACCTTAAAAAAACTCTCAGCAACTTTCGATCAGCAAGTTAAACAGAAATTAGGGCATCTCCTTAAACTATCTTCAGAAATTACAATGTCTGCCGGCGTAGTGATTGCCCATTATAAAACACCGCTGCATATTGTTCTGAATTGGGCTCGAAAAATGGAAAAAGAATCAAAA
>DAISYT010000392.1:0-2227 GCA_036825175.1 Candidatus Cloacimonadota bacterium | reverse complement strand
TGTTATAGATTTCTATGGTCGCAAACAAGGCTGTTTGCGGTACGCTAAAAGTTATTGTGGTGGAAGGATTGAAGGGATTGGGATAATTCTGATGCAGATCGGCAGTGATGGCATTCAGGATATCATCTGTATAATTTGAAGCTACATATATATTTTGTGCATACACTTCGGTATATTCGTAGGAAATATCACTGTAGCTATACAGACCAATCCGGTTATCCAACCAAGAAATCACGATATTATCATCTCCCGATTTAGAGAGCACAGGGCAACTTTGTTCATGTTCTGCATCACAAAGAGTAGTTTCCCATAATTCCTCGCCATCCGCAGAAAATAATTTGGCATATACATCAAATACATCATCATTTTGGTAAGTATAAACTACAAGTATATTATTATTTATCGGCAGGAAATCGTGATAGTAAGTATCTAAAACTGTCACTATTCCGTTATCAGACCAGATTGGATTCCCATCCAAATCAAATTTTTGCAGATGACTTTCTCTTTGATTTGAAGAATCATTATAATCATACCAATCGATATAAAGAGCATTATCATAAATCATTTTACTATCATCGCCCATCGTTGGATCGAGAACATCTGCAAGCTGTACGCCAGCTTCATCCCAAAGGATTTCACCACCGTCTGAAATAAACTGACCGTAAATATGCGTATCATCTCCCTCTAAGGTTCGCCAGATAATAACATATCCACCCGGAACTTCACAGCCGGATGCTCTAAAATAGTATCCTTCCTGAGTAGCAATGAGTTTTCCACCTTCCCAGCCAGGTTCGGGATTGCCGTTTTCATCCAATAAAATAGCATGAACAGAATAATCTGGATATAAATGTTCACTCCAAATAAACAACCTTCCCAACACTTCTTCATATTCCAGATTTCCTGTTGATTCATAAAGAAATTTGCCGCTCTCACCCCAACAGAGGTCACCGCTTGCATTTATTTTGTTTGCATAAAGATAGAAGTCAGGATTCATTAAGTCTCCGTCATATTCCGTCCACCCGACGTAAGCATCTCCATCCAAAGCAGATAATTGAGGATAATATTGCTCCAATTCGGAATTGGTGACAGATACTCCATCACTTCCCCAAAGCAGGTTCCCGGTTTCATCGACGGCTTGAACGGAAATGGTGCTCGTTTCTTCATCATTACAATGCCAGGCACAAAGAATATGCTCGTTAATCTCATCATAACCAAAATAGCCATCGTTATATGAAACCGTATTCTCTCCACTTATCTTAATTCCATCCTCGCTTAATTTATTGCCATTATTGTCGATTGTTTGGAGGAAAATATCATTATAAATTGTCCAAAAAACTGCGGATTTATCATGCATGGAAATTATCTCAAGATTATTGCAGCTACCAGATATTCCCTGAAACAAATTTTCACCGGAGTAAGGCAGGACTGGTAAATTTTGGTCATTTATAACTTGGAATTTGATTTTATTATCAAAAAAATCATTTTCTCCCCAACCGATGAACACATTGGAATTATTATAGATGCCCAAAGAAGGATAAGAAATTCTGCTGGTTATATTATTTATTTCCAGCGGTTCAGATAATATGGAAGCGCCAGAAGTGTCAAATCGATCAAAACAGAGGTAATAATCATAGAAGTTAACCGCATAAACACAGACAAAATTCACCTCATTATCCGGAGTAGTTTGGATTGCATAAAATTTTTCATTGTCATTATTGAAGGAGAAAGCTGTTATTCCTTCATTTCCCCAAAGCAGGTTTTGATTTGCATCGATTTTGGCGATATGATAATTCCTCTCAGTATCATCATACCAATTGGGATAGATATTATCATCCGCATCGGAAACGAAATCTAAGGCACGAACAATTGTATTCGATAAAGCAATTTCCATCGGTTGATTCCAATATTGACTGCCATTTTCATTGTATCGAGCTAAATAAATCTTATAAACCGGGTCACGCTCCCACCAGCCGATCCAAAAACCATTAGAACTAGTAAGAATTGATAAATATGATTTTATAGATGAGCTCGAGGTGATTAAGTTCCCCAATGTTCCCCACATAAAATTCGCATTTTGATCTACTTTTTGAACGTAAATGTCGATATTATTACCATTTTCTATGGAATATGTAAGCAGCATATTTCCATTAATATTCTCGGCTCCGAAGTCGATCAAATCGTTGGATAATGAATATGTGGAAGAAGTATTGGAAAAGGTTTCTGGAAG
>DAISYT010000391.1:0-2233 GCA_036825175.1 Candidatus Cloacimonadota bacterium | reverse complement strand
TTTTCTCACGTTCTTTAAAAAAGAATCATGAATTATGATGTAATGGTGATCGGCGGGGGTGCAGCCGGAATGATGGCAGCAGGAACCGCAGCAAAAAATAGTAAAAAAATACTTCTTATCGAGAAGAATCCGATCTTGGGCAAAAAGCTGCTCATCACCGGAAAAGGTCGCTGCAATCTGACCAATTACTGCGATATTCCCGAATTGTTGGAAAACATCCCGACTAACCCCAGGTTTTTGATTAATGCTTTTCATCGATTTAGCAGTTACGACGCAATATCATTTTTTACCGATTTGGGTTTGGAAACAAAGATAGAACGGGGAAACCGGGTATTTCCGGTGAGCGACCGGGCGCAGGATGTGGTACATGCACTCATACATTTCATTCATCAAAATGGCGTGGAAGTGCGGCATACTGCGGTCGAATCGGTACAGAAGTTTGGAAATTTATTTGCGGCAAAACTGATCGATGGGGAAGTTGTGCGTGCTCAGAACTTGGTTCTGGCAACCGGCGGAAAATCGTATCCGGGTACCGGTTCCACAGGGGACGGCTTCAAATTTGCCCGGGTTTTCGGACATACCATCACTCACTTCAAGCCTTCTTTGGTACCGCTGGAAGCAAAAGAATTCGATCCACCCAATTCGCGAGTCCGCGTACCCGCTTTACAGGGACTTTCTCTAAAAAATGTAACGATCAGAATTTTAGATAAAACTGGAAAGGAAGTATATTCCGAATTCGGTGAGATGCTGTTCACGCATTTTGGTGTTTCCGGTCCGATTATTTTGTCAGCTTCTTCCCATATTTCCTCTATCGATGGTCATATTCTTAGCATCGATCTGAAACCGGCTTTGGATGAAGAAACGCTCGATTTGCGTTTGCAGAAGGAATTCAGAGAAAATTCCCAAAAGCAATTCCAGAACATTCTTAAGAATTTACTTCCTGCCAAAATGATCCCGGTTTTTCTGATTCTTACCGCTATTCCTGCCGAGAAAAAAGCCGGACAGCTCGATCGCATCGAGAGAATGACACTTCTGCATTTACTGAAAAATTTCTCACTGCGTTTGGAGAAAATCCGTCCTATCCAGGAAGCGATCATCACCAGCGGCGGGGTAGAGGTGAAAGAGATAAATCCCAAAACGATGGAGTCGAAACTGATGCCGGGGCTTTATTTTGCCGGCGAGATTATCGATGTGGATGCTTATACGGGCGGCTTTAACCTGCAAATTGCCTGGAGTAGCGGTTTTGCCGCGGGAAATGCTATTAACTGAAAGATGAGTAATATTTAAACAAAAATATTGCCGAATTTTTCGATCTTTATTTCCTGAAAGCAGAGGTGGAAAAATGAAAGAAGAATACAAAAGACAAAACTTTATACCGCAATTGTTATTGCTGGAATTAATCGTAATTATCTTAAGTTCGGTTATGGCGTTCACGCAGTCGAATGGTGAAAGTTTATTATATCTGCTTCTTGCTCAAAATCTACTTTTATTGTTCTTATTGGTCATTGCTTGTTATTTTTATGGAAAAATTGCCATCGAACTGAAAGATGATTCGGTAATTTTGGTGCGTAAATGGAAGAAAACTGAGATCGAATTTCGGGAGATCGAGGCAATCGAAGTGGCTGGGATTAACAAGATCAAGCTGCAAGCCAATGAAAAATGGATTATTATCAGCCATCGCTTCCAGAATTTTTCGGCAGCATTTTGCCGGGATTTCTTCCTCAAACTGAAAGAGCACAAACCCGATTTGATCACGGAAAATATTAATCAGAAATGCCTGACATTTTATCGTGCGTCTCTTTGTTCCGACTTCAATAATCTGATCATGGCAAGATACAGCGTTTTAATCACTGCTATGTCGGTGCTCTCGTTTTTCATTGCCATGTTTTTGGTTGTGGATGTGCATTCCATCCGCAAATTCGGCGAAATAGTCTATCTTTTATATGCGCTTGCCTGGCCCTTTATCACCTGGTTATTCTTTTATCTGCGGTTTTTTGATTTGATTAAAAAATCCGATATGGAAAACTCCGAACCTGCCGTATCGAAAGAGTATTTTAAAATTTTTCCGTTTGCCCTGGTTTTAAGCGCTTTTGCCGAGATTTTTATTCTACTATCGGTGATGATGTATTATCGATAATTTTTATAATTGTTGAGATGTTATCTGGGCAGCCCATTGAATAAATCGACGACAGCTTTTATCGCATCTAATTGAAATGATTGATTCGGATCAAAA
>DAISYT010000390.1:0-2252 GCA_036825175.1 Candidatus Cloacimonadota bacterium | reverse complement strand
AAGCAGAAATACGTTGGAAAGCACCTGCGGTGCGATTACGCAAAATATCATGCCCCGCCATAATCAGAAAAACCAGAAACAAAGAAGCAAAGACTTCCAACAATCCGTACCTGGCGGCTGTAATAAAAACCAGAATACTTAATGGCAAATTGATCAGTGGAATATTCAAACCTTTGGTCAGGTAAATTTCCCGGAGTTCATACATCAGTAAAAAAACCAGAAGCGCCAAAAAAGAACCCAGAGCCACTCCGCCTTGAATAAAAATAAACAAAAGAGTAGGAATAAAGATAACTGCGATAACTAATCGTTTTAATAATTCCATCATCTCTTCCCGAATCGTCGTTTGCGTTTTTGAAATTCCAGGATCGCTTTGACAAATTCTTCTTTGGAAAAATCAGGCCAGAGGGTTTTGGTGAATAGTAATTCAGCGTAAGCCGACTGCCAGATCAAGAAATTGGAAAGCCGCTCTTCGCCACTGGTTCTGATCACCATATCCACATCCGGAATGCCGGCAGTGTAAAGGTAATTATCGATCATTTCTTCCGTTATCCGGGAAGACACAACGCCATTTTGTATATCGGTTACAATCCGGTTAAAGGCATCGGTTAATTCATTTTTCCCGCCGTAATTCATGGCGATGTTCAAATGCAATCCCGTGTTATGCCAGCTTTTACGGCAGGTTTCTTCAATCCGGCTCGCATAAGCTTCTTCCAGTTTATTTTGTGAACCTATAAACCGGATGCTCACATTATTTTTATTCAGGTCGTCGATTTCTTTCAGCAGGGAATCCATGATCAGCTTCAAAAGGTAGGAAACTTCCCGTTTGGAACGTCCCCAATTTTCGGTAGAAAAGGCATAAACGGTGAGGTATTCCAGATCGAGATCGCCACTTATTTCCACCACGCGTCGTAAAGCCTTCACACCTTCCCGATGTCCCATCACACGTTTGAAACTGTGTTTTTCCGCCCATCGTCCGTTGCCATCCATAATAATGGCAATATGCCGCGGCATATTCTCCCGATCTAGTTTAGCGAAAAGTTCTTCCAGAATTTGATTCGTCATTATTTTTTCTCAGCCTTCATTTTTAGAAAAGCCGTGATGAAAGGATCGATATCGCCATTCATAACAGCGTTTGTGTTGCCGGTTTCGTAATTGGTGCGGTGGTCTTTTACCATTTGGTACGGATGGAAAACGTAGGAACGAATCTGGTTTCCCCAACCGATCTCGGTTTTGGCATTTTCCAGTTGCTGACGTTCCTTCTCCCGCTCTTCTTCGCGCATTTGATAAAGTCTCGATCTGAGAATGCGCATAGCAACTTCACGATTCATGATTTGCGAGCGTTCATTCTGGCATTGCACCACGGTATTGGTGGGAATGTGTGTGATCCGCACCGCGGAATCGGTAGTATTCACCCCCTGCCCGCCTTTGCCGCTGGCACGGTAAGTATCGATGCGCAAATCTTTGGGATCGATCTCGATCTCGGCATCATCCTCGATGATGGGATAAGCAAAAACGGAAGCGAAAGAAGTCTGACGTTTACCCTGAGCATTGAAAGGAGATATGCGTACCAATCGGTGAATGCCGGATTCCGATTTTAAATAACCGTAAGCGTGATCGCCCATGATTTCCACGGTTGCGCTCTTGATGCCTGCTTCATCACCTACTTGCAAATCGACGATCTCGAATTCATATTTAGCATTCTCTGCCCATCGGGTGTACATTCTCAGCAGCATTTCCGCCCAATCCTGAGATTCCGTTCCGCCGGCACCGGGATGAATGGTAAGAATCGCGTTGTTACGGTCGGCTTTTCCACTGAGCAGGGATTGAGTTTCCATTTTATCGATGAATTTTTCATAACTTGGCAATTCGTTCAAAGCTTCCTGGAAAAGTGCATCACTGAATTGCTCATCCAATAACATAAGATAGGTATTCAAATCGTCGGCAATGGTCGCCAGTTTATTATCCTGAATAAGCTGATTTTTCAAGCCATTCAATTCTTGCGTAACTTTGCGGGCATTCTGCTGATCGTTCCAAAAATTCGGCACTTGTATTTCAGCTTCCAGCTTTTCTATTTTTTGTCGAATGGCAGAAGTGTCAAAGTAACCTCCGAATGTAATCTATCTTTTCGGAAATATCTTCTACCTTCTTTTGAAAATCTATATATTCCATTTTTTTAACTCCTAATGTATGTCAAAAATCAAGTCTTTTGCATATCATATAACTCACTGCAATAAAATGAGTTATATTGTATA
>DAISYT010000389.1:0-2264 GCA_036825175.1 Candidatus Cloacimonadota bacterium | reverse complement strand
GGGGCTGTCCCACAGCTTTCGGAAAAGAGGTAAAAATATAGTTTACAACCAGGAAGGATGAATAAAATAGTGCCATGATAAAATTTAAGAAATATGATCAGAATGAAGGTTTAGCCCTTCCCCCGTATTTAGATGAGTTAATAGATAAACATCATCTGGTTCGTGTTATCAGTCGTTTGGTAGATGATTTACCACTCGATCTGTTAATTAGTGGATTTACATCCAATAAAGACAATCAAGGCGGTAATCAACCATACCATCCGAAGATGATGTTAAAAGTGCTCATTTATTCATATTCACAAGGCATATATACTTGCCGGCAGATATCTCGGCAGCTTCGAGAGAACGTACATTATATGTGGTTAAGCGGTATGCAACGTCCAGATTTTCGCACGATCAACCGTTATCGCAGTCAATATTTTGCCGACATTTTACCGCGGGTATTTACAGAAATACTTTATGTTTTGTCAAAGCATCAATTGATCGATATGAATCGGGTATTTGTCGATGGGACTAAGATAGCGGCAGATGCGAATAAACATAAGATCATTTGGAAGAAGAATGTAGAGCGATACCAGCTGCACCTTCGTGAGCGAGTGAGTAGATTATTTGAGGAGATAGAATCCTTGAATTTAGCGGAGATGAAGCGTTATGGAGCGTTTGATTTTCCGGAGCAAGGAGAGCATGATAACTTGAGTAGTCAGGATTTAGAAAAAGCTTCTTCTCAGATCAGTAAAGCCTTGGAGAGAGACGGCAGACAATCCAAAACAGAAGCTGGTAAAAAGCTTCGTAAGGCAGCGCGTCAGTTAAAGGAAGATTCAAAAAAGCTCATGCAATACGAAGAGCAGTCAGAGATATTATGTGAACGTAATTCTGCTTCCAAGACCGATCATGATGCATCTGTGATGAAGATGAAGAATGAGGAATTGAGACCCGGTTACAATGTGCAATCGATGACAGATGGAGAATTTATCGTGGGAGTATCAGTTTCGCAAAATGCAAATGATGGTACTTCTCTTAAACCATTAATAGAAGAATTTGAGTCTCAAGGACTTTCCCTTCCCAAAGAGATGGGAGCGGATGCCGGTTATGGTCATGAGGAAGTGTTTGATTATTTGAAAGATAAAGGGATTACATCATACATCAAATATCCGTCTCTTCAGGCAGAGCGATCCCATGAAGCAAAGTACCGATTTCATTATTCGAAATATGTTTACGACCAAGAGCGTGATATATTTATCTGTCCACTAAGCAAGGAGTTACATTACGATAAGACTATTGAGTATCAGACATCGACAGGTTATCGAACGGAGAAGCGGTTATATCGTTGTTTGGATTGTCATGTTTGCCCATGTAAGAATAAATGTACACAAAGTGAAGAAGGTAGAAGTTTAACCGTAAGTTTTAAGTTGCGAGGTTATCAGGCAGAGGTGAAGGAGCGTTTATCAACCGATTATGGATTGAACCTTTATCGGGAGCGTAGCTTCCGCTCTGAGACTGTGTTTGGAGATTGGAAGCATAACAGAAAGTTTAGTAGATTTCATCTGCGTGGTTTGAATAAAGTCACGACAGAAGTTATCCTTTTGAGTCTGGCTTATAATTTCAGGAAATTAGCCGGAGTAATGCCTGGATTATATTTATTTTTCGAGAAAAATATTCATAAATTACAGTTATTGTGGTTTGATATGGCTTCATCCTGGAAAGTTAATACACAAATTCAAAATTATGTCTTTTTCGGCTAATTTGAATGTGTTTTTTAATTATGTATGATTGGGAGCTGTGGGACGCCCCCTGGATTCCGAAGGAAGACGGGGTGTGTAAATCAATTTTGAAAAAAGGAACTGACATAAGTTAGAGTTCAAAATGCCGGATTTTATAAAATATAATTCCAAACTAAAGAAAAGAGCTAGGAAATTACGCAACGACAGTACGCTTTCCGAAGTACTTCTTTGGCGAGAAATCAAAGGCAAAAAACTTGGTTACGATTTTCACCGTCAAAAACCGATCGGAAATTATATTGTAGATTTTTACTGTCCAAAATTAAAACTCGTGATCGAAATCGACGGAATGTCACACGCTGGTAAATTAGAATATGATTCCAAAAGAAACAATTATCTAAAAAATTCAGGGTTAAATGTGCTGCATATTTTAGATGAGGATATCAAAAAAAATTTAATCAGCGTTTTAGAATATTTGAAAAACTGGATAGCGTCATGTACTGTCCGGTCTGATGCCGGTGTACTTTGCTCAAGAGGTTTTACACA
>DAISYT010000388.1:0-2267 GCA_036825175.1 Candidatus Cloacimonadota bacterium | reverse complement strand
AACACCCGGTTGAAAAATACTTCAACAAGCCTTATTCTGCCGATCACTCTTCCAGAAATTTTAATAAAATTCTTGTTTTACTCATAGATTTTCCGGAAGATACCGATGCTCAATCCACAGGCAATGGCAAATTCATGCAGGAAGTCGGCGATTATCCCATGACCATCGGTCGCCCTCCTCACGATTATAACTATTTTGTCACCCAGATGGAAGCACTTCGTTATTACTACCTGGCTGTAAGTTACGGTTCATTCGATGCTGACTACGATGTTTTCCCGCAATCCGAAACCGGAAATTTCTCCGCCTATACCTTGCCTAATCAGATGCGCTACTATAATCCTCCGGGCGCTAACGATGTACAAATGATTTCCAGGTTTGAAGAATATTTCCAGGATATTTTCACGACTGCCGATCAGGATGATGCGATCGATTTCAGCCAATACGAACATTTTATCGTGATCCATGCCGGTTCTGATTATCAGCACGATGTAAATGGCGATACACCGGTAGATATTCCGTCTTTTTTCATCACCGTGGGAACGAATAAAGAAGTTACGGTGGATAACGGAATTGTGATTAATCATGCCTGTAATGTTCCGGAAACTATTACTCAGGATATCAGTTTCGATCCGAATGAAAGCCCTACTTATTTTTATGATTATGGCGTGATTAACGCTGTATTAGTGCATGAATTCGGTCACTCTCTCGGATTCGTCGATCTCTACAACACTTATAACAATACACCACAAGTCGGTTATTATGATATTATGGATAGCGGCGGTTCCACAGGAATAGTTTACCAGTGGAATGCCGACAGTTTATATGTGGTGGAAGGCGTGTTCCCTGCCTTACCGGGAGCGTGGACGCGTCAACTGGCTTTTGAAGATGATTTTCGTGCCCGTGGAATTCTGAAAGACATTTCCGAATTCGATCTTTCCAGACCGATCACGGTCTTGCCTTCCAGCCTGATCTATGATGCCGCTGCCCTTACCGATACCAGCGCTTATTTTATTAAAGTTCCTTTGAACGAAACCGAATACCTGCTGATCGAGAACCGTCAGGTCGATCCCGATGGAGACGGCGGAGCATCTGTGATCGGTTCCAACGACGGCAGAATTATTTTATGCCCCAGCTACCTGAATAGCAACGTGGGACCAAACTACGAATATGACTACATTTTACCTGGATTCATGGATGCAGATTACAATTCTTACGGCGGTGGATTGTTGGTATGGCATATCGATAATTCCATATTGGAAGAAAACAATAATTTTGCGAACAATTCTGTAAACACGGATTACTATAACCGGGCTGTTAAAATCGTGGAAGCCGACAACATCGACGACATCGGCAATCCCTATTCCTTGTATTGGTATGGAACGGAATACGACCCATTCTATAAATACATGCCGATTATCGATGAAGAAGGATATTTTACCGGTTGGGATGATGAAACCATTCTAAATACAAACGGCGAACTGGAATTTATCGGTGAGATTTTTAGCGACGAACTGTCTTCCACCTCTGCGCCGGCACTTTTTACCAATACGGGCGATCCGTCCATTTTTTCGTTAATGAACATCAGCAGCTATTCCATAGAATATAATGAGGAACGCTCGATGTCTTTCCATTTCGGTATCCAATCGTTCGATGTAACCGAGAAAATTGCAGAATTCGATTCTTTGGCAGATATCGGTTTTGTCGGCGGAATGATGAGCTTTCCCACCTTCCCGGTTTTAGCGGACGATCAGATCACATTTTATTCACTTTTGCAGGATAACTGGGCAAACGACTTCGGCATTTCTCTGCCCTTTACCGGTGCAGCCGACTTTCCCATTCTCTATTGTGATTACAACAATAACGGACAGAATTGCTTCGAGGCAGTTCAGGACAATTCCGTTTTTTCTATTTCTCTAAATAGTATCGATGAAACAAGTTATGACAACAATTTATCCGATGCTCCGATGCTGATAAAAGATTGGACGTTTCCGACTTTAGTCATTCCCACTGCCGACAGTCTGTATTTTTACTACAACAACCAAACATCTTCTCTTCCTATCGGGAAGGCTATTCTTGCTTTCGACGGCAATTATCTGATCGCTGCAAGTAAAGGAATGATCGATTTTTGCAATGATCCGGCAGTAAATAACTCGATAAAATATCAGGTAAAAATCGCTGATTACGAACCTGTTTATCGCCCCGTTAGTTATGTAGATAGCCAGAATAACGATTATAATGCCACGTTTGTGCAGGATCAGAAGGGAAAT
>DAISYT010000387.1:0-2270 GCA_036825175.1 Candidatus Cloacimonadota bacterium | reverse complement strand
CCATGCTGGAATTGGAACGCCTGGCAGATACGGCAGAAACCGAGGTGGTTAAGATAATTGTGCAGACGCTGAAAAAACCGAATACTTCCACGTATATCGGGAAAGGAAAATTAAAGGAAATCTCTTCTCAGGCTAAATCACATCGCGTAAAAACGCTGATCTTCAATAACAATCTTTCACCTTCCCAATCACGCAATATATCCAATCACAGCCGCTGTAATGTGGTCGATAGAACCGAACTTATCCTCGATATTTTTGCCAGACATGCCAGAACCAAACAGGCGAAGTTGCAGGTGGAACTGGCTCAGTTGGAATATGCTTTCACTAAACTGAAAAGAATGTGGAAGCATCTTTCCAGGATCGAAGGCGGGATCGGATTTCGCGGTCCGGGAGAAACGCAGATCGAAATCGACCGCCGTGAGATCAGAAAGAAAACTCAACTGCTCAAACAGAAAATCAAGGAAATCGAGGTTACTTCCCACACGAAACGAAAACTCCGAAAGGAATTCACTTCCGTGGCTCTGGTGGGATATACGAATGCCGGAAAATCCACCCTTTTCAACAAACTTACGCAGGAAAACCGTTACACGGCAGACCAGCTTTTTGCCACGCTCGATGCCAAAACGCGAGCTATTCGGTTGCCGGATGGTAATCAGGTGGTCGTCACGGATACGATCGGTTTTATTCGGGAGCTTCCGCCTAAACTGGTTAATTCTTTCCACACCACTTTGATGGAAGTTCGGGAAGCCGATCTGCTTTTGCATGTGGTAGATGTAAGTCAGCCCAATCTGATGGATTTTATCGGATCGGTGCAGGAAGTGCTGAAAGAGATAAAATGCGACGATCACAACCTGCTCATGGTTTTCAATAAAATCGATAAAACCGCCAGTCTGCACTTTAAATTCCTGAAAAAGCATCTGCAAAACAAGTTTCCGGACAGTGTTTTCATCTCTGCCACCACCGGTGAAGGAATGGATGTTTTGCAGGCGAAAATCGTGGAATTCCTGCATAGAAGCAATAATTTGATCGGATTGGCAGTCCCTTCCGAACTGAAAAACCTGATCGCTTTTATACGTGAACACGCCGAAGTACACGAGGAAAGATTCCTCCCCGAAAAAAATGATTTACTGATGTCGGTTAAAATCTCTCGACAGATCTTACCGAACATCCAAAAACAGATCGAAGATTTTAAATTAAAGAAGTATATAGATAGTTAAGATGAAAACGAAACATAACATTATTTTCGGCGATTCCCGCCGCATGACGGAAGTTCGGGATGATTCCGTGCAATTGATCATCACTTCGCCGCCGTACTGGCAATTGAAGGATTACGGCTCGGAACAGCAAATCGGATTCAATGATTCTTATGAAAATTATATCAACAACCTGAATCTGGTATGGCAGGAATGCTATCGAATTCTGGAAAACGGCTGCCGGCTCTGCATCAATATCGGAGATCAATTTGCCCGTTCGATGTATTACGGCAGATATAAAGTTATTCCGATCCGTACGGAAATCATCAAATTCTGTGAGACGATAGGTTTCGATTATATGGGCGCGATCATCTGGCAGAAACAAACCACCATGAATACTACCGGCGGCGCTTCGATCATGGGCAGCTTTCCATATCCCAGAAATGGCATCGTTTCTATCGATTACGAGTTCATTTTGCTCTTTAAAAAATTAGGAAAAGTCAAGCAGCCAGATAAAGAAAGGAAACTGCAATCCGGTTTAACCAAAGAAGAATGGCGGGAGTATTTTTCCGGTCATTGGTATTTCGGCGGTGTGAAGCAGGATGAACATGTGGCGATGTTCCCGGAAGAATTGCCCAAACGTCTGATAAAAATGTTTGCTTTTGTAGGAGATACGGTGCTCGATCCTTTCATGGGCAGCGGGACTACGGCTTTGGCAGCCAAAAATCTTTTCCGAAATTCCATCGGTTATGAAATCAATCGTGATTTCAAATCGATTATCGAGAGGAAATTGAATATCGAGCAGGAAGATATTTTTCATTCCAATATTGAATTTCAATTTCCAGAAAACGGGGAAGAGGATTTTTCCCGCAGAATAGCTGCTCTGCCTTATATTTTCCATGATCCGCATAGCTTCGATAAAAAAATCGATCCGCGTAAACTGCAATTCGGATCGAAAATCAGCATGAATGTTAATTGAAATGAATAAAATTCTAGCGGAGAAAACGGCATAAAAATATAATCCAAAATTTTATCATGGACATAAGATTAACGATTTTGAAAAATGGATTCATTAAA
>DAISYT010000386.1:0-2275 GCA_036825175.1 Candidatus Cloacimonadota bacterium | reverse complement strand
GAAAGCTGGTAAATATCAATCTACCAGAAAGATGATTCTGATGAAATAACTCAAAGCAAAGCTTTGGAAAACTTCAGCCCCGACCCCAAAGTCGGGGCTGTTTAATTATCAAATAACGAGAGCGTAAGTATACAAGTCTGTACCTCGACGTGCAACGTCGAGAAAATATTCATTACAACCCCATTCCCAGTTAATTAATCTGGTACATTAATTGCATTTATCAAATAATCGATTATTGTGTGAAAATGAGGTGAAAATGAAATATAGAATTTTATGGTTAATGGTGCTAATTAGCACCGCACTTACGGCTCAAAATGTTTTTCTTTGGGACCGTGACATGGGCTACACGGTGATGAATCCCGAAGATATCTGGCAATATGTTGGCATGGAATACGGTATCGAGAACGCTCTCATCGCCAATGGCATAAATCCGGTTGTCGATACGGTGCTTCCGGCAGATTTAAGCGGATACGACATGATCTTTGCCACGATCGGTCGCTGGTGTGATGGTTGAGGCTGGACAGCACCGGATCCGTTGGATCCGAACGAAGTTCAGCAACTGGTCGATTTTTTGGCGAATGGAGGTTCGCTTTATATCGAAGGCGCTACCATCGGTTCTGCCGGTTATGCCGATCTTTATCCTTACTTGGGCTTGCATAATAATTCCGTGTCGGTACCCGGTTATAATCTGCTCGAAATGATCTATGGTCAGGAAAATACCTTTTTGGATGGCTATACTCTGCAATATATGTACGGATCGGTTGCCGATTACGGTATAGATCAGCTCGACACTGGCGATGGCTCAGTCTTGCTTAATTCCCAGGATCAATTTGTGCGGGGGGTGACGATGGCAGGTGAAAATTACCGCACCATTACATCTTCCATCTTTTTTGGTTCTATGGCGGATGGCGCTTACACCAAAGCTCAGATCATGGAACAATATCTTCTATTCATGACCGGAGATGTTACTCCTCATATTTCTGTGGATTACACGGCGCTCTATTTTGGTGTCCAATTTGCCGGATATGCTGTAACTGACACTCTTATCGTGACAAACACGGGAATTGAAACGCTGGAAATAAGTGATATAGTTGTGTCAGGAGAAGTCTTTGCATATAACGGCGCAACGGCTTTCGGTCTTCAAACCGCGGAAAGTGCCGAGTTGGAACTGATTATGAATGCTTCTGCTACCGGAATTTATCTGGATACATTGACGATTTTCAGTAATGATCCCTTCCTGCCCGAACTGGCAGTAACACTTACCGGAATGTGTGTACAACCGCCGATTATGGAATATTCTCAGGCAGCGTTCAATATCGTGATTAATCCCGATCAAATCGTGAACGAGACGTTGACTTTGTCCAATCTGGGCGGTTACGATCTGGAGTTTGAAATCAGCGAAGATGAGACAGATCGGGAAATTTCCTGGCTTCAACTCAGCGAATATTCGGGAACGATCGATCCCTCCACCTCTCAGGATATTACTTTGTCATTCGATTCGGCCGCTTTAGTTGACGGAACATATTTGGGCGAATTGCAAATTCACCATAACGATCCGGCACTCGAAACAGTTGTCATCCAGTTGGAAATGGTCGTAGAAACAACAAATACAGGTAATAACATCGCCGATGCAGGTGTGGAATTATACGCAAATTACCCCAATCCGTTCAATCCTGAAACAACCATCAGTTTTTCCACCACGTATGCACACGAATCCACTCTGCTCGAAGTCTTCAATCCGAAAGGACAGAAAGTGAAACAGCTTTTAAACGCTCAGCTTTCAGCCGGGCAACATTCTGTAGTCTGGAACGGAACGGATAACAATGGCAAAGCCGTCACCAGCGGCGTTTATTTATATCGATTGAAATGCGGAAACTTCCAACAAACCAGAAAAATGATACTGCTGCGTTAATCTAAGACCGGGCAGTTATTTCAGAAGGAGAGTTCTCAGGAAGCGGTTCGCTTGCGGTGTGTGAATTTTAATGAAGTAAATACCGGAAGCGGCAGGTTTACCTCTATCGTTTTTGCCTTCCCACACAACTTTATGTTCACCTGCTGCCATTGTCTCATCGACCAGAGTCTTCACCAGTTGTCCTTTGATGTTGAACACTTTCATTTCCACCGCAGAATCTGCCGGTAAACTGAAGAGAATATTGGTAGTTGGATTGAATGGATTCGGGTAACAGGAAACATTTATGTCTTTCGATGTGTCGGATGTTTCAGGTGTGGAGTCGGATAATACCACGACTTTCCCGGTCAAAACATCCGTCGAACC
>DAISYT010000385.1:0-2276 GCA_036825175.1 Candidatus Cloacimonadota bacterium | reverse complement strand
CGGGAGAAGACAGCTTTTTTGTTAGTGATAACGAAGATAAATTCCAAAAAATCGCTTCCCGCATTCTGCAGCGAAAAATCGAAAAACTGGTGAAAGTAAAACTCGGCGAAAGCTGGTATCTATGAGCAGGAACTTGTAAACATGGAATCCAAATATTCTGAACTCGCCTTTAATCTGGTGAACAATCTACTTCGCATCCAGACCGACGATGTGATCTCCATTTCGGGAGAAATTCACAATGTTGGTCCGGGAAATGATCCGCTCATCGAAATTCCTCTGATCGAAGAAATATCCGTTGCCATCCGCAAAAGAAAAGCTTTTCCGGTGTTGGAGCTTTCCACCGAAAACCTGAAAAAACGCTTCTTTGCCGAAATGCCGGAAGATATTTTTTCCATGCCACCCAATTATTACATGAGCTGGATCGATTCTATAGACACATTCATAGAAGTGGGCTGGGAGAGCCTTTCCAGCGATTTCAAGGAAACTTCCGAACGCCAGCTGAAATCGTTCAAAGATTCCACCAAATCGATCATGGATCATCTTTTTGACCTGAAAAAGAAAATGGTCTTCCTGAATTTTCCCACCCACGAACTTGCCGGTTATATCGGGATGGAATTCGAGGGAGTGAAAAATATTTACCTGAATGCTGTGAACTGCAATTACAATTTGTTGAAAATTTACGGTGGAGAATTACATGATAAATTCTTTTCCACCAATAAATATCGGGTGATTTCTCAGGAAGAAAATCTCAACCTTAAGATCAATAAAGACGAGATCGAAATTTACGACGGAGATGCCGGCAAACATCAGATCGTGGTAATTCCCACCGGTGTGGTGGAAATGCCGATCGAGCGTGCCAGCCTGGATGGCGTCTTCTTTGCAGATAAAATTTATTATAAAAACAGTACTTACGACAACGTAAAAATAAAATTTGAAAACGGCGTGGTCAGGTATGTTGCCTTCACCGAGGATAAAAAAGGCAACTTCCACATGCAGAGCGAGTTTATTAACAGTCTGGAAGAATGTTATCTGGCGGTGGGCTTCAACAAAAGTATTTTCGCTCACACCAATTATTATTCTTATGACCGATGTATCGACGGCAATGTCTCACTGAAATTTTTTGATCGCAGTTACAAACCGATTTTTATTTCCTGTTTGAATGCAGAGATCGAAAAAAGAATGTGAACCTCGATAAAAATAATTTAAAATCATAAAGGAGTTTATTGTGGCAAAACACATCTTTGTTATGGGAGGTGTTCTCAGTTCACTGGGAAAAGGCATCGCCTCTTCTTCGATCGGATTATTGATGAAAAAAATGGGTTATGATGTGGTGATGCAGAAGTTCGATCCTTACCTGAATGTCGATCCCGGCACGATGAGTCCGTTCCAACACGGCGAAGTATTCGTTACCGACGACGGAGCGGAAACCGATCTCGACCTGGGACATTACGAACGTTTTATCGGGAAACCTCTCAATAAAAACTCCAATTCCACTTCCGGACAGATTTATGAATCCGTTATTTCCAAAGAACGCCGCGGCGATTATTTGGGCAAAACCGTTCAGGTAATTCCGCATGTGACCAACGAGATCAAATCGCTGATCAGAAGAATGGGTGAAGGGCACGACATTGTGATCACGGAAATCGGCGGTACGGTGGGAGATATCGAAAGCCTGCCTTTTTTGGAAGCGATCCGTCAGTTCCGACTGGAAATGGGTACGGAAAATACCATGTTCGTTTTCCTGACCTACGTTCCGTACATCAAAGCGGCGGGAGAACTGAAAACCAAACCGACTCAACACGCTACCACAAAATTACGTGAGATCGGTATTCAGCCCGATCTGTTACTTTGCCGCAGTGAAAAGCCTTTCGACGATGATATCAAAAGTAAGATCGCGTTATTTACGAACGTGCAAAACAGCCGTGTGATCAATGCCATAGATGTTCCCACCATCTACGAAGTTCCGAAAGTTTATATTAATGCCAAAATCCACGAGAAGATTTGTGAACATTTCCATTTGACGCAATATCCCATCGATTTTTCAGACTGGGAACAGATCATCGACAATATTAAAAATCCGGGAGAAGAAGTAACGATAGCAGTTTGCGGAAAATACGTGGAACATCAGGATGCTTATAAAAGCGTCGGCGCAGCTCTGATTCATGCCGCCGCTGCCTGGAGATTGAAACTTAATGTGAAATGGGTCGATTCGGAAAAAAATCATACTCCTGAAAGTATTTCCAAACAACTGGCAAATGTGGACGGCATACTGGTTC
>DAISYT010000384.1:0-2281 GCA_036825175.1 Candidatus Cloacimonadota bacterium | reverse complement strand
TTCCTCAACATGACGGTTTGTTGCCATTTACTAAAAATACACTCTATTTTTCTGCCAATTATGCAGAGCTCATAAATTATTCATTAAAATTTATTTTAATTCCCACCGGACGATGGTCGGAAATGTACTGATAGTACTGATTCCAACCTCCCGGAAGATAATCATTGATCAAAATGGTTTCGCATTCGGAACCGGCATTGGCAAAATCGTCGAAAAGTTCATTGGTAATGAGAATATGATCCAGATGACTGGGCCAGCTTGGATACGACCAGTACAGCGATGAACCCTGTGCTATCTCCATATCAGTAAATTCATATTCTGCCGGTTTGCTGAGCAAAGTCCAAAAAACGTTATTTGCCTCTTCATCGGTGAGTTCGTCGTTGTAATCCCCACTCACCAAAACTCTGCTATCCGGGAAGTTCTCCGCAATGTATTCATCCAATAAATTGCAGGCTTCGTAACGCCTGGTTTCGTCGTCCATAGGATATTCGAGATTCATGATACCATCGCCGCCAGCTTTCAAATGATTGTCGATCACCACAATATCTTTGCCCTGAAAAGTACCTTCAAAAACCAAAGGTCTGCGCGGGAAAGGACGACTGTAACTCTGGTAAATTTCATGAATGGTGGGAGCGGGAATTTCATCGGATTTGTAAATGTAAGCCAGATTATAATCATAGCCGGCGCTGTTGGCACGGTAACCGGTCCAGGTGTGATGGGCGTCCAGCAGATTGAGCTTTTCCAGTAACTGATTGAAATAATCGGCACTGGCAATTTCCTGTAAGGTATAGACATCCGCATCGATCACCAGCATCAATTGCGACAGATAATTTACAGTTGTCAGATTGGCTTTGGGAAATTCCTTCAAATTCCAGGTTACCAGCTCGAAGGTGCTTTCCGTTCCGAATTCCAATCCTGCATACCAAATTTCCAGATCGAGCGAAACTTCATTGCTCCAGGAAGAAAGACCGTCTTCAAAAAGAGCTGCTACACGGTAAGAATAGGTATTTCCGGTTTCGGTATTTTCATCCAAAAAGGAAATGGCATCCGTCGCCAAAGTATCGATAATAATGAAAGAAAGATTGTTGGTTTTGCGTTCCAGCACAAAGCCGATTTCCTCGTCGCTGCGGTCTTCCCAGTCCAACTGAATTTCATAATCACAAGTACTGAAAGCAGTCAGATTAGTAGGCGAGCAGGAAGTCAATACGATGGAAACTTCCTCGCTGTAATCTGATATTTCATTTTGAAAAAGGGCACAAACACGATACGTATAAGCGCTGTCCACTTCCACCTCGGTATCGAGAAAAGAGTCGATATTCTGGCTTGTGGTATCGATAATTGTAAATTCCAATTCACCGGTTTTACGCTCGATGATAAACCCAGTTCGTCGTCGCTGTTATCTTCCCAGCCCAGTTGTATTTGGTTATTTATTGTGCTGAATGCCGTCAAATCCGTGGGAGCAAGGTTGTGTTCCTTGATCGAAGTGGATACTCCGCAGGAAATCAGGATCAGCAAAACAGCTATAATAATGAAATTCTTCATTTCTTAAACTCCAATTTTTCAATTAATTGCACAGCATGCAAAAGCTGTTCCGTAATGAAATCCGGTTTGTATTTCCACAGAGTTCGGTTTTCCAAAAATTCTTTTTCGCCACAACCGGAACGCACGAGAATGGTGTTCAATCCTGCCTTCCTGCCAAAAGCGATGTCGGAATATTTATCGCCGATCATGTAAGAATGTTTAAGCGAAAAATCATATTCTTTTTGCGCTTTGCGGAGCAATCCCAAGCCGGGTTTGCGGTCTTCGTGATCGATGTTGAAAGGTTCGATGTGACCTTCTCCGTGATAAGGAGAGAAATAGATGCGGGTCAATTTTGCCTCTTTTTTCAGAAGTTCATCTGTCATTTTTCGATGGATACTATCCAGATCATCCAGCGTATAAAATCCACGCGCAATGCCCGATTGATTGGTAATGACGAACACCAGAAAATCCATCTCATTCAGTTTACGGATGGCTTCTGCGGCGAAAGGAAACAACTCGAAATCCTCCGGTCGTTTGATGTAACCGTGTTTATCGGCATTAATGGTGCCGTCCCGATCTAAAAATACAGCTTTTTTCATTTAATTATCTCTGTGTTTTCTCGTTCAGGATGAACGAGTTACGTTTTTTTCTCGTTCAGGGTGAACGAGTTACGTTTTTCTCGTTCAGAGTGAACGAGTTACGTGTTTTCTCGTTCAGGGTGAACGAGTTACGTTTCTTTCTCGTTCAGGATGAACGAGTT
>DAISYT010000383.1:0-2290 GCA_036825175.1 Candidatus Cloacimonadota bacterium | reverse complement strand
GTGAGATCATGAAGGAAATCGATTTGGATGTGGCAATCACAGACCTGAAAATGCCGGATATCAGTGGCTTGGATGTAATTACCTATATCACAGAAAATTATAAAAACACGGAAATCATCGTTATCACCGGTTATCCCACGATAAATTCTGCTGTCGATGCCGTGAAATTAGGTGACGACGATTATCTGACCAAACCCTTCACCGATGTGGAACTGCTGGCGGCGGTAAAAAAATCATTGGAAAAACAAAGTAACAAACGAGAATTTAATCGGGAAATAAAAGATGGCTTCGGTGAGAAGTTCGGTATCATCGGTAATTCTTCTAAAATGCTGGAAGTTTTTAAAACGATCAAGAAGGCTTCCGAGATCAACAGCACGGTTCTGATCACAGGCGAAAGCGGTACCGGTAAAGAACTGGTGGCACGAGCGATCCATTATGTGGGCTTCCGCGCAGCTGCGCCTTTTGTTCCTATCAATTGCGGAGCAATTCCGGAAACTCTGTTGGAGAGCGAACTTTTCGGTTATGTGAAAGGAGCTTTTACCGGAGCGCACACCACGCGTAACGGTTTTTTTCAAAGCGCTGACAAAGGTACAATCTTTTTGGATGAAATTTCCGAAACTTCGTTGATGTTACAGATCAAATTATTGCGGGTGATTCAGGAAAAAGAAGTTTACATGGTCGGATCCAACCGCAGTCAAAAAGTGGATGTACGCATTCTGGTGGCGTCAAATAAAAAGCTTTATGAACTGGTCGATTTGGGGAAATTCCGCGAAGACCTTTATTACCGCTTAAATGTATTAACCATTGAAATTCCACCGCTGCGGGAACGAGGTACGGACATCTTTCTGCTGGCAAATTATTTTGCAGTTAAATATGCCAGGGAATTCAACAAAGCCATTCCAACGATTCAGGATGAAGTTCTGGAAATTTTTGGTAAATACAACTGGCCCGGAAATGTACGCGAACTGGAAAATCTGGTACATCGTCTGGTGATCATGGATGAAGATCAAAAAATACGTAAAGCCGATCTGCCGGATTTCATGAAATCCCGTATCAGCAGTAGCAGCGATATGAAGCGTAGCTTGCAGGAAGTGGAACTGGAACATATAAAAAATGTGTTGGAATTTACCGGAAATAATAAAACCAAAGCCGCGGAAATTCTGCAAATCGACCGTAAAACATTGAATAACAAATTAAGAGAAGAATAGGTTCGGTATTTCGGAAAGCGCGATATTCCGGATCATCAAAACATATTCAAAAAAAAAGCCCCGACCAATGTCGGGGGCTTTCTGCGAAGATAAAATACATTATATTTTTGAAACTTTTATTGCTCTCATTCCTTTATCAGATTGTTCAGCTTCAAATTGTACCTTTTCGCCTTCGGCTAATGTTTTAAAGCCGGCTCCATCGATGTTGGAATGATGAACGAAATAATCTTTTCCATCTTCTCCAGACACAAAACCGAAGCCCTTGCTTTCATTGAACCATTTTACTGTTCCTTGTAACATGCTTTCTCCTTTTGATTTTGAAAAATTACTTTTTCTCAATGTATGCTCATTTTGTGTTCTCTAATTTGTCTCTCTTGGAGATGTTAGAATATTCACCTTGCATACACTAAGTGCATGTCATAAATTCGCTAAAATGTTGTCAATACAATAATTTTTTTTATTTTTTTTGAAAAAAATTATCCGATGATATTAAATTCTTGCCATCTCTAAAAGATAATATTTTGTTGAACCGGGTTGGAAGAAAAAGGGAGTGATAAATGAAAAAAAGAATCTTAATCGTGGAAGACGAAAAGATTATTGCCGAAGATATCAAACATAGTTTATTATCTTTTGGTTATGATGTGATCGGAATCATTTCTTCCGGTGAAGATGCTGTCATCGAAGCTCAAAAGGAACGACCGGACATCGTATTGATGGATATAATGCTGAATGGTGAAATGACGGGCTTGGAAGCAGCGCGTCAGATTTATAAGAATTATAACATCCCGGCGCTTTTCCTTACTGCTTATGCCACCGAAGAAATTTTACAGGAAGCTGCCCTTTCTTCACCTTTTGGCTATTTGATTAAACCTTTTGAAGAAAGGGAGTTGAAGGTAAATCTGGATATGGCGCTCTATAAACACTCCATGGAAAAAAATCTTCGTAACAGCCGTAATTTTCTGCTTACACTCATCGATACGGTTCCCACTTTTATTTCAGTAAAGGACAAGGATCACAAGTATGTCATTGCCAACAAAGCTATTATCGATGAGTATCAAACCACTCCTACTGCTATCATCGGT
>DAISYT010000382.1:0-2301 GCA_036825175.1 Candidatus Cloacimonadota bacterium | reverse complement strand
ATGGTTAGATCGTTGTAAATCAATTACAAGTGACCAATGACAAACCTTGAAAAGGCTTAGCAGGAAGAAGCGGTTTATAAGCCTTTTCAAGGCGGTACAAATAACGAGGAGAAATATGAAAAAACTATATCTGTTATTGATTTTGCTCTTTGCAGCGGTTGCCCTCAGGGCGTTCACGATCCCCTATTCGGAGACGGAATTGAAAACAGCCTCGAATCATCTGTCGGATTTTCGGCGCATCGATCCTGATGATGCTCGGGAAATTCCTTTGCAGACCGATGTCTGGTTCTGGCATGATAAAGAAAATCTGTTCATGCTATTCGAAGCCGAGATCGATGCTACTTTCGATCAAGGCAGGCTGGCAAATGCCGATGAATGGGTCGAAGCGGATATTGTGCGTATCCAGATCATCACGGACGTGAATAATTATTATGCATACTATTTCTATTCCTTTCCACTCGGAAATTCCTGCGACGGAATTCGCAACTCGGAAATGAGCTTGGAAGAAAACTGGAACAGTCATTACAAATACGAAAATGTCTTTTCCGATTCACTTTGGGAATGTACGATGAAAATTCCATTCAAAGATTTGCGTTTCTTCGATGATCCACCTTATCATTGGAAGATTATTCTAACCCGCTACATGAACGAATCGGAGGAGTATTATTCGATTCCGTACGGCACGATCAGTATGGGAAAGGATTATTTCCGCACGGCTCAGGACATCGTGATCGAGGACAAAATTGCCATAAATCGCAATTACAGGATTACTCCGTATTTCATTAAAAAATACGATCTCAAAGAAAAAACCGATTCCTACGATCCGGAAAATGTGGGAGTGGATTTTTCATACAATCCCACCACTGCCACGAAAGTGAAAATCAGTCTGAATCCCGATTTCTCAGATATTCCCCTGGATTCGGAAAGCGATAATTACAATGTTAAATACGCTCCTTCCTATGATGAAAATCGCTATTTTTTCATCGAGGATTTGGATGTCTTTGGCGTTGGCAGTACCTATTTCTATTCCCGTCATATCATGCAGCCGCAATATGCGGTTAAGCTGACCGGCAACACGGAAAGATTTGCTTACGGCGTTCTTTCTGCTCGTGATAAAGAGGTTACCGAAGATGACGAAGTTCTGAATAGCGATGATTTTTATAATCTTCTGGCAATCAAACCGAAATGGAAAGATGTTTCGCTGCAAATGACGCTTCTGAACAGGATGAATGAAGATTATCATAACGAAGTTTTTATTACCAATCCCAGTTGGGAATTCAGGCAAAATCAAACGGTTTGGAGTAAATTTGTTTATAGTTTGAAAGATGATTTCGATCATAATAATGTCACCGGATATGCCGCATCTTGCGGATATTATGGCGACAAGAACGATTTCGATTGGTCTGTTTCAGGTGAAACTGCCAGCCGCGATATCGAAGCCGATATGGGGCAGGTTTTTAATAAAGATTACACTTCCATCAATATGAATGTGGATCTGGAGAAAAACCCGGATAAAAAATTCTTTAAAAAATACGGAGCCGGAATGTGGGCGAATCGGGAAATTGATAATGACGATTACGAACTATGTGAGCAGAATGCCGGGATGAAATTCTGGTTTAGTTCTACGCAGAAATACAGCGTAAGTTTGAATGGAAATATCGGGCAGGAAAGCTGCAATAATTCGTTGCATACATGGGATAATCTCAGCATTAATTTCAGTTACTGGAAAATTTCCTGGTTGAGTACAAGCTGGTGTTACAATTTCGGGCATTCACTTTTTTACGATTTAGGGGAAATATATCCTCAGGATTACATTTACATTTCGGTTTACGGCGAGATTGGAGATAATCTTTCGTACAATGTTTCAGCTCAAAGGAAAAGATATTTCGGCTTTCCGCCAGACTGCACGGCGGATAACAAATATTGGATCGGCAATGCCGATCTTACTTTCAATTTTACCAATGAGTTTTCCATCACGAACGGCTTGAGGTACAACGATTATGAAACAGAAAGCAGGACGGCATACCTGGGAATGTTCTCGAATTTACGTTATAACTTTAAAGACGATTGCAACTTGTACATCGGCTACAAAACCGCCGAAAACGAAGTAGAAAAGGAATATGAAACATCGTACAAACAGGCTTATATGAAAGTGAGTTACACATTTTGAAAACCTTGAAAAGACTGAACAATAAATCCCCTCTTGAGAGGGGTACTCCGGCGTTTGCCGGAGGGGGGTGTGTAAACCCTCTTGAGAGGGGTACTCCGGCGTTTGCCGGAGGGGGGTGTGTAAACCCTCTT
>DAISYT010000381.1:0-2320 GCA_036825175.1 Candidatus Cloacimonadota bacterium | reverse complement strand
AAGTTACGGCTAAGCGTCTCCTCATTTGGGAAAGATACTTTATGCTGTTGGGAAATTTTCTTCCACCCGAAAAACTGCCGATCGTTCCATCCGATTGTCAGCATAATGGTCATCTTTTCTACCTGATCTTGGAAAGCAAATTGAAGCGGGAATTATTGACGAGAAGATTACTGGAAGCAGGAATAGAAGCTGTAATTCATTATGTGCCACTACATAACGCTCCTATTCAGCGAGGAAATCAAAGCCATTTGCCGGTGACGGAATGTGTGGCAAAAACGCTTCTCCGTTTACCTCTTTATTACGATTTGAGTCCCGGTGAACAAATTCATGTTGCGGAAAAAATCAGGGAATTTACGTAAGATGTTATCTGTTTACCGGAAAAAGAGATACGCACAATTCATGTTCATCATAATTGTTTTTATCCTCTTTTTCCTGCCTTATTTTATTTTAGGGCAAAATTCCTATATCGAGGTCTTCGACAATCTTTATCAGATCAACATGCAGGGCATTTTCGACGGCAAAATGCAGGCACATTTCTTTCCTTCGCTGCATAATCCGGAATTCACTCTTCCCGGCACACATCAGGTTTTTCATCTGGCTCATCTCAAACTGGATAAGCTGTTTTTTGCTTTCGATTATTTGCGCGGATTTGTTTTCAATGAAATTTTTTTCCGCCTTTTCGCCTTCTTGGGAATGTTCTTTTTGCTGGCGGATTATCAGCCGGCTCCGCGGCTTTCGCGCTTCGGTCTGGCAACCGTTTCTCTCTTATTCACCACCCTGCCGTTTTGGTCGCAGGGTAATCTTTCCATCGCCGGCATTCCGCTGCTCATCTGGGCGTTCCTCAATTTACAGCAGAAAAGGAAAATCCTGCTTTCCGAACTGATTTTTTTGTTTTTTGCCTTTTATTCCAATTTCTTTTTCACCGGCATTTATCTTTTGGCAACGCTGGTCATCGCCATTCTTTTCCTCATCAAAAAGCAGAAAGCAAATCGTTATCTGGGTTTGGCTTTGCTCATTTACCTCAGTTGTTCGATATTCAGTGAATATCCGGTTTTTTGGAATGAATTAATTCTGAAAATTCCCACGAATCGTTCCGACCAATATCTGATCGGGCTGGATTTCTGGCATAGTTTCCGCGTGATGATTCACAATATTTTCCGATCGTATCGCCTCTCCGCTTGCTTGCAAACCGCCATCATTCTGCCATCCAGTTTTTTGATCACATTACTCGTTTGGTATAAAAAAGATAAAATCGTCCGGAGACGACTTTTGCCTTTCTGGATAGCGCTCATTCTGCTTTCTGTCTTTTATGGATTCTTTTACTGGCAGCCGGTTTTGGATTTATATAATCATGCCGGACTGGGTCTTCGTTTCGACCGTTTATATGTGTTCAATCCGGTTTTTTGGTTTCTGCTTTGGGCTGGGGGATTGGGTTGGTTTTCCGCCAATTTTTCCCGCATCTCCCGCGTGGTTTTGCCAGTACTTTTCAGCGTTCAGTTGATGATAAATTTCTCTTTTTACACCGTCCCGATTTTCACCCAACATCCTAATTTTCAGCAGTTTATGTCCACTGCCCAATTTAATCGGATCAGAGCGATTTTGCCGGAAGAAGACAACGATTTTCGAGTGGGTTGCAGCGGTTTTTATCCGGCGGTGGCTAACTTCAATGGCTTTAAAACGATCGATTCTTTCAGCGCGTACTATCCGCTTTCCTATAAAAATCGCTTTAGAAAAATCATCGCCCGGGAACTGACACAAAACCAGGAATTGGCAGAGTATTTCGCCAACAAAGGTTCGGCGCTGTATCTTTTCGACGATGCCATTGCCAGAACTTACGACGATCAGAATTATATCAGGGAAAATTTCCGTGAAGTCACTTGTGATCTTGATTTTGCCGAGTTATCTTCACTGGGAGTGAAATATCTTTTTTCCACTGTCAGGATCGGTAATTATTCTGCACTGCCTTTGCAGGAAATTTATGCGGAAGATAAGCCAGAAGATTATTATCGGATGTATGTTTATAAAATTGTTTGCGAATAAAGATAATTCCTGAATTGGGAAATCCCGACGCAGAGCGCCGAGAATTTTCCGCGATTAAGAAAATCCCTGCCTTCAGCACATTCGCCCGGCGAATGATAGAAGTTTTCGGCAAAAAAAGCAGAGAAATTCGTGAGGGAAATAACTTCTGAGCCGGATTAACTTGATGCTGCTTTTTCTTTTGAGGAAAAAGCAGCATTTATTTATCACACTGCTGTTTTAAGCTAAAGCATCCTCCAGAGTGTCTTTGATTGTAAAAATCGGTAAGAATCCGGCAATATCG
>DAISYT010000380.1:0-2328 GCA_036825175.1 Candidatus Cloacimonadota bacterium | reverse complement strand
ATCTTCGTTACTGTCGATATCGGGAATGCTTCCCTCCAGGTTACCGGAATCGAACATGAAATAAGCAAAAAGAAAAATGCGAACATCATCGAAACCGCCATCGCTCTGGATGCAATCTCCGTCGTCGTCCACAAAAGCAATCCCCTGCAAAATCTTACGTTATCTCAACTGAAAGATATCTATTCCGGCAAGATAGAAAACTGGCAGGAATTGGGTGGAAAAGATCAGGAAATCATCGTCATTTCCCGCGATATTTCTTCCGGTTCCTTCCTGGTTTTCAACGAAACGGTTTTGGACAGCGCCAACGTGAAAGAAAATTCCATGCGGCTGCCTTCCAATAATGCCGTGGCTGTTACTGTAGGCTATACTCCCGGCGCCATCGGTTATATCGGGTTGGGTTACGTAAACGCCGATTTGAAGATCATTTCCATCAACGGCGTTCTGCCTTCCCGCCCAAATGTACGGAATGGAAGTTATATTTTGATAAGAAATTTATACATGTACACCAGCGAAACTCCCCGCCAACTGGCGCAGGATTTCATCGATTTCATTCTCTCGGAAGAAGGACAGGAGATCGTGGAAACGCAGGGATATGTGAGGATAAAATAATGGATTTCAAAGAGAAAATATTCAAGTCCATCACCTACATCACTTCTTTATTCACGATTGTCGCTCTTTTCGGAATTATTTTCAGTTTATTCTCGGAAGGCATCCCGGTCTTACAAAGCGTAAGAATCGATGATTTTCTGGGAGGTTTAGCCTGGCATCCCACCAGCTTTCCACCGCAGTTTGGAATTCTGTCACTCATTGTCGGTTCGCTGATCGTAACGGCAGGAGCGCTGATCATCGCCATTCCATTGGGTTTGGGATCGGCGATCTATATTTCGGAAATCGCCGGACCACGCACCAAAGAAATCATTAAGCCGGTAATCGAATTGCTGGCTGGCATTCCATCGGTGGTTTACGGACTTTTCGGCATGGCATTTCTCTCCCCGTTTCTGATCAAAGTATTCGGCATTCCCACCGGGTTGAACGCACTCTCTGCTTCGATCATTTTGGGAATCATGGTGGTACCGATCATTTCCAGTATGAGTGAGGACGCTCTCTCCACCGTTCCCAAAAACCTGCGCGAAGCTTCTTTGGCTTTGGGAGCAAATCGTTGGGAAACCATCATGAAAGTGGTGTTACCAGCCGCCAATTCGGGTGTGATCAGCAGCATCATTTTAGGATTCGGCAGAGCGATCGGAGAAACGATGGTGGTTATCATGGTTGCCGGAGGAGCAGCTCAAATTCCGCATAGTATGTTTGAACCAGTACGTCCGATGACAGCCGCCATGGCAGCGGAAATGGGAGAAACAGCTTTCGGCAGTCCGCATTTTCATGCACTTTTCGGCATCGCGGTTGTACTTTTCATTATTACGTTCGTTACAAATCTGATCACGGAATTCGTCTTTCAAAAGAAGAGGAACCAAACATGATATTATTAATTCGCAAAAAACATCATTTCAGCCATTGTGGCAAATACCGGTATGACAAAATAAATGGATAAATTATGATGAAATCACGTGAAATAAAACAATTTATCGGTGAAAATGCCCTGCGACTTTTCATCGCGATCACAGCTACGTTTCTCATCCTGTTCCTCTTAATAATTTTCAGCAAGGGCGGGAAGATGATCAGTTGGTCGTTTCTCACCGAATCCCCGCGTAAATACATGACGGAAGGCGGTATTTTCCCCGCCATCGTTGGAACTTTTTGGCTGACGATTCTCTCCATTCTCATGGCTTTGCCCTTGGGAGTTCTTACCGCAATTTACCTGGTAAGTTACGCAAAGCCCGCCTGGTTTGTGAGAGTGGTACGAGTTGCTGTGAACACGCTGGCTGGCGTGCCATCCATCATTTACGGTTTGTTTGGAATGGCGGTTTTTGTTCAGCTATTGCATCTGGATGTATCGCTGCTGTCCGGTTCTTTGACTTTGGCGATCCTGGCTCTGCCGGTTATCATCAATGCCAGCGAAGAAGCCTTGCGCAGCGTTCCGCACGACTTTCGTGAAGCTGCTCTGGCTCTGGGTGCCACGGAACGTCAAACGATTCTGCGAGTACTTTTACCTACCGCACTTCCCAACATTCTCACCGGCACGATCATCAGTATTGGACGTGTTGCCGGCGAAACCGCTCCGATCCTGTTCACAGCCGCTACGTTCTACACCCGTCGTTTGCCTTCCGGCGTGATGGACGAAGTGATGGCTCTGCCCTATCATATTTATGCTTTGATGACAGAAGGTGCTCATGCCGATAAACAAGTTCCTATCGCTTACGGAACCGCCGT
>DAISYT010000379.1:0-2344 GCA_036825175.1 Candidatus Cloacimonadota bacterium | reverse complement strand
ACCTACGGCACTCGCTTTTTATTACTTTCTCCCCGGCGCTAACGCACCGGGCTACCTTATTTCGTCCCTACGGGACTTTTTTTTAATTCTGATCTAATATCTACGATTAACGATTTAAGATTTACGATTTGTCCGCCTTGGGCGGATTGCCGATTGTTGTTTTATGAAATAATTTTTCGAGGACAAATCATTGATTTTACGACTCTGAAAGAGTGGGATGTGATTATCCGCATGTGAAACGTGCGGCATTCGCAGTATTCCTTCGATTTTATTTATTCTGCTCGAAGGTTAGTCGACCATGATTACCGGAGCTTATCCTAAAGAAGAGTTGGTGAAAATCATCAACGAGGTTTTAAAGGTGGAATAACGGATTTAGTTCTTTTTATGGAGCTGATTTTTATCTTCAAAGATTACTTTGACTTTGTCGCCACATTCGGCAAGTTTCTTATCCAACTCCTGAACAGAAATTGATGGAAGACCGTCCGGTCCGTCCCGGAATGTTTTTTGTAAGGGATGGGGCAGATCGCTTCTCTGTACTTGTTTGATTAGGGAAGGAGTTTCTGGAATTGAAGCGACGGAAATTTTAGAACCATTTATTTTCAGATTTATCCAGAAACAATTGAAGTTATTATCGAAATCGAAGTAAGGAACAAACAATTTATAAAGATTCTGCTCTTTGAACACGATCTGATAACTAACTACATTTTTGATCTTCATCGATTTCAGTTTATTTTGTTGAGATTCGTCGATCTCATATTCTTTAAAGATGCTGAAATCGTTGTTATTCAGGGAAGATTTAAGTTTCAATAAAAAACGAAGTGTATTTTCATGCAGTTTTGTGCCGGGGATCGGACGCGTTCGCACGTGTCCCATTTCGATCTTTTGATACAACAATATTTCCTGATGGATACGATATACTTTCTTTCGGAGAGTTTGATAGCTCATCTCGAATTTTGCAGCAGTTTTTTTGAAATCGTAATTACTCTGCAACACTTCCCGGATAATTTCCTTTTGTTTGATCGGAACGATTTTATTCGGAGTGTTTTCGATCAAAATATCGAAATCTTCCGTGTTTTTGTATAATGTTACTTCTTCCTCGTTTTTGAATTTGAGAAATGCTTTATCGATCAGATCGGTGCTTTTCTTGTTATCATTGATGTATTTATACGATTTATTTTTAGCGACTGTATAAACCCAGGCATTCAAGTTTTCGGGATCGGATTTTTCCAGATTCAAATAGCATTCTATCGCAGTTAACTGCGCAATATCCTGAGCTGCATCCTTATCATAAATATATTTGCAGGCTACCTGAAATGCCAGCTTGGTAATCAACTGATAATCAATCTTATTTTTCATAATTTTCTTCTAAAAGTTTAACTCTCCATTTTCCAAAGAATTAACTTCATTTTCGTCTCAAAACACACGTCTTTTTACTCATAAATAATAAAAGGAATAAAATGAAAATATTCCGATTAATATTAATCGTATTTTTTTTCCTCTCGGCATCGCTATTCTGTCAAGATTATCCTGAGATAACTTTTGAAGAGCTTCAGGGAGTAAATTATACGATCGTGGAAGAATTTGAAGAATACTTCTATGTTGATGTCGATGGAATTATTTATATTTGTTACACATAGAGATAAAATGTTATTATATTATTATCTCGATTCCCGACCCAATGAATATGGAGTTCTAGAGGTTCATGATCAGCGTTGTAAGCATTTGCCCAATTTCAGTCACAGGATTTTGTTGGGTATGTTTAGTAGCAGCCAGGAGGCGATACTCATGGCTAAAAAGCATTTCGTTTCTGTGAACGGATGCCCTTATTGTTGTATAGAAAATTATAGGAAGATGGTGAAGTATGAAGCGTAATGACCAATCGGTAATAACGGAAGAAGAGAGAATTCAAAAAGTATGGAAAAAAGCTCAGGCTGTTCACGGTTATGATCCGAAAGTGTTCCGAAGAGATATTTGCGGATGGTGGATTAAATTTGATGAGTACGGGAATAATGAATCCCATTACGGCTGGGAAATCGATCATATTGTTTCACTGGCGGAAGGCGGCTCGGAAGACCTTTCCAATCTTCAGCCATTGAACTGGAGAAATAAAGCATTCAAGGCAGAGCGTTCATCCTGGATAAAAAGTGACACCCAAACCTGCCACCTGATAAAACGATTAGCCGGTTCGGTATCTCTTTTATTATTAGGTTGATAGCTCGCTTTTTCAGTCGTTTTTTCAAATCTGCCATTAGCGGTCTTTTCAGGGAGTTCCTTATCAGAACGAATCCACCTTTGCGGTCTTTTTAGGGAACTCCTGTGTCTCCTAAATGCCTTTATCTATTAG
>DAISYT010000378.1:0-2345 GCA_036825175.1 Candidatus Cloacimonadota bacterium | reverse complement strand
ATCGTGTTTCTTCAGGGTGAGGGAGAGGTGCGGTTGGAATTGATCGAAGATAAAACCATTACCATTCTCGATCGCATCGGATCGAACGTGTCCATCGGGATTTACGTGGAGAACATCGAAACGACAAAGGCTTTCTTACTAAAAAAGAAAGTTGCTCCTATGCGTGGTCCACTCACCATGCCAAATGGTACAAAGCTGCTTTTCATCAGCGATCCGAACGGTGTGGAAATAGAATTTATACAAGATAAAGCGAGAGATTAGCTACCGAAATATTATTGGTCATTGGTCACTTGTCATTTGTGATTGATCATTGATGATTGAATATCGATTATTGGATATTCAGCCGCTTCCTTCCCAAACTCTCTGTGCCTCGGTGCCTCTGTGTTGAGAAGCCAATAAACCTGATACTGTGTAAACAGAATTTATCCAGGATACAACAAGAAATTAACTCCGGAAAAAACTAAAAAATTATTGGTCGTTATCGAATAAACTACAGAACTTCCAATCTTCCGAATTTCTTAACTTCCCAAACTCTCTGTGCCTCTGTGTCTCTGTGTTGAGAGAAATCAATAAACCTGCCGCAATGCCTGGGCAATATTCAAACAGTAATCACCGATATGTTCGAAATGTTTCAACAAATCCAGGTAAAGCAATTCCGCTTGAACGTTGCTGCCGGCTTGTAATCTGCGCTGAGCACCTTTCTTCAAACTATCCCGCAGCTGATTGATTTTGCCTTCCAATTTAAAAGCGAGATCGAGTACCTGACTTTCCAGACGTTCGTTCATGTGGGTTTTGTAAATGCTCATAAATTCCATCAGAAGTGCGGCAAAATCCTGGAATTCTTTATAAGCTTTTTCGTGCAGCTGGATTTTCTGGAGATATTTTTTCTCCGTTAAGACCATCAGCTTGAAGCAACTGTCACCGATATTTTCCAACTCGTTAACGATTCTCAGCATGGCATTTACGTTCATCACATTGTGTTCGCTCAATTCTTCTTTTGAGCATTCCACCAGGAATTTCGTGATCTCTTCCTGCATCTGATCGGTCAGGTCTTCCTGCTGTTTCACTTCGGCGACTTTATCGCCCATTTTTTTATCGGGATTATTAAAAACGTGTAAGAATGTGGAGAACATATCATGTGTTACTTCCGCCATTTTGGAAAGCTCTTTTTTAGCTTCCAAAATATTCATTTGCGCCGTATCCTGCAAACCGGACGAAATATATTTCAGCTTGTAATTCTGCATCAAATCGCTGCTTTTAGGCTTTACAAGCATTTCGACCAAACGGGCAAAAGAACGAACGAAGGGTAGAAAAAGCAGGGTATTCATGATATTAAAAACGGAGTGGAAAAGCGAAAGGTTCAGCGGCAGATTTTCCTGTAAAGACGGATCCCAGGGTGCGATATAAAGAATGAATTTGGTGAAATACGGAAAAACCATAGCCATCCAAATTACACCGATAGTATTGAACAGAAAATGAGCGCGAGCAGTTCGGCGTGCGTTCACCACTGTACCGATGGAAGCCAGATAAGCTGTGATGGTCGTGCCGATATTTTCGCCCAAAACGATGGCGGCGGATGTTTGAAAATCGATCCAGCCCATGAATGCCATTGTCACCGTGATCGCCATGGCAGCGCTGGAAGATTGCACTAAAATGGTAAGTACCGATCCCACGGTTACGAAGATCAAAAAAGACAGGAAACCCAGATCGGTATAATTTTTTAAGAATTCCAAAGCCTGCGGATTGCTGTTGATATCCGGGACGGAATCTTTCAAGAACATCAATCCCAAAAACAGCAGACCAAATCCGATCAAAATTTCTCCAAAATCGCGTCGTTGACGTAACTTGGAGAACATTAACGGTAAGCCGATACCGATCACCGGCAAAGCGATAGAACTTATTTTGAATTTGAAACCGATCAGAGAAACGATCCAGGTGGTAACCGTGGTACCGATGTTAGCACCCATCACCACACCGATTGCCTGCGTGAGCGATAACAAACCGGCGTTCACAAAACTTACCACCATCACCGTAGTGGCAGAAGAAGATTGTACCAGAGCAGTAATTAAAAATCCGGTAAACACAGCAACAAAGCGGTTTGCCGTCATGTAGTTCAAAATTCTTTGCATTTTATTTCCGGCTACTTTCTGGATGCCTTCACTCATTACCCGCATTCCGTACAGAAAAACGCCGAGAGAACCTAACAGTTTGAACAACGTCGATATCATCTTACCTCAACACTATTTATTTTTTTCATAATTATAATAACAAAATGTTAAGAATTAATAAAAAAGGCAAACGAAAAAAATGGAAGCTGAAACGTGAAATTTATAACACATTTACAG
>DAISYT010000377.1:0-2358 GCA_036825175.1 Candidatus Cloacimonadota bacterium | reverse complement strand
ATTATTTTCTACCAAATAAAAATAATAATTTTTTTGTAAGCGAATTTTTGTTTGGAAGGAGGAGCAAAAATGAAAAAGCAGTTGTTACTCATTGGCTTGTTATTAGTTGCTGTGTGTGGATTTTCTGCCATCATCGATGTACCTGCCTATCAACCGACAATTCAGGCAGGATTAAATGTAGCAGCAGAAGGCGACACAGTTTTGGTTCACCCCGGAATCTATTATGAAAATCTGGTATGGCCGGCTACCGGCAGTCTCAAATTGTACGGAACAAGTACCGAAGAGTGTATAATCGATGGAGGAAATACCGATTGTGTAATTTACATGCTTGGTATTTCCGGTGAAACCTTTATTTCAGACTTTACCATCCAAAATGGCAATGCTACCGGGAATGATCAACCTGCTGATGGCGGAGGAATTTTTTGCTCCACCAGTACATTATATCTATCGAATCTTATTATTACCAACAATACCGCAATTGAAAGCGGAGGAGGAATTTATAGCAATACAGCAGAATTGAATCTTGATAATATCACAATTATAAACAACTGTAGCAATATCGATGCCTGGCGTGATGGAGGTGGCGGAGCTCATTTCTTTGATTCTAACGTGAATTTAAATAATATTCATTTTGAAAATAATACTGCGGTTAGTTCCGGCGGCGGTCTGTTTAGTTTTTCTTCCGAACTAAATATTCTAAATTCCGAATTCACTGATAATCATAGTTATTATGATCCCGGATTCTCAAATCAGTTCGGTGGCGGTGGAATGTTCTGTTATTCAGGTTCATCTTATGTGGAAGATGTTACTTTTTCCGATAATTCAGCGAGTAGCAATGGTGGAGGTTTCGGATTGAATCTGTCCGATGCAGAGATGATAAATGTTTATGTTACAAACAATTCTGCTCAAGAAAATGGTGGTGGAATATATCTTCAACAATCAAGTCCTGAATTCACGAACTTCCTGATTACAAATAATTTATCGGAAAATAGCGGTGGAGGATTATTTATAAGTGCAACCATGGGAGATTATCCATTGCTAACGAATGTAACAATATCCGATAACTCCTCGTTAATGGGCGGTGGAATCGGTACAATGTTGGGTGGACCGAGAATAACCAATTCTATCGTGTGGAACAACGGTCCTGAAGAAATTTATGGTATCGATCATGTAAACGGCTTGCCTGCGATTACTATCACAAATTCTGACATCGAAGGTGGAGAAGCAGGAATTAATTTTGAGAATGGTACAATTTCTTGGTTGGAAGGCAATCTTGAATCCGAACCCCAGTTTATTAATAGTGGCGATCATCCTTATTCATTATCGAATGACTCACCTTGCATCGATGCCGGAACCTTAACACTTGTGCAAGGCTATCAATTACCGGAATTCGATATTCTTGGAAATCAACGAATCTACGGAGATATGGTTGATATGGGAGCTTACGAATGGCAGGGAACCGGAAAAGGTGATGAGTTAGAAGTTTTGAGTCCTAAGTTAAGCAATTATCCCAATCCGTTCAATCCCTCCACAACGATTCAATTTGAAACCACGAATTTACACGAAATAGCGCAAATCGAAATTTACAATCTCAAAGGTCAGAAAGTGAAAACTCTCCCCGTCTCTCCATCACAAAGTTACAAAGTTTCAGTTACCTGGAATGGCACCGATAAAAACTCTCAACCGGTCAGTTCAGGAGTGTATTTCTATAAGTTGAAAGTCGGTAATGAAACAAAAGCCGTCCAAAAATGTCTTCTATTAAAATAGATTAAAATAAAACCTTGTGAATAATTCATTCGCAAGGCTTTCCTATTTCATATAAAATCAATCAGTTACAAATATCCAAATTCCTTCAGAGCATTTTTCTTTTTGCGCCAGTTCGGTTTGATTTTGATCCAAAGTTCCAGTTTAGCCCGTTTTTGCAAAATCCGATAAACTTCTCTTTCGGAATTCTCTCGTATTTTACGAATGTTCTCGCCGTTTTTGCCAATAATGATCGGTTTTTGGCTGTCGCGTTCCAACCAGATATTGGCAGCGATTTCCACTTTGTTGGGCAGATCATGGTAAGTTTCCACCGAAACGGAAGTGGCATAGGGAATTTCATCGCGGAAATTTAGGAAAATCTGTTCCCGGATTATTTCCTGCACAAAGAAGCGCATGGGTAGATCAGAAACTTCATCGGGAGAATAAAAAGGCGGATTTATGGGAAGGTAACGATCCAGCAAATTCAACAAACCTGCAAGGTCGGGATTCTGTTGAAGAGAAACGGGAAGCACATAATCGAATTCCTTTCCCTGTAAAAGATTAAGCTTATCATCCTGAACCGTTTTCTCAACCAAATCGATCTTGTTCAAAAGA
>DAISYT010000376.1:0-2369 GCA_036825175.1 Candidatus Cloacimonadota bacterium | reverse complement strand
TCGGTTACAACGAATATAAAAAAGAGAATTGGGAACTGGCTTCCCGTTATCTGTATTTGGCAAATTCCGAAATTGCCGATGCGATTCTGGATATTTGCTACGATAAGCTTGCCGGTATTTCCATAACAAAGGGCGACACCATTGCGGCGATTCGGTATTATTCGTATATCATCGATTACCTTCCCAACTCTTCAATTTATGGAGATGTTCTGGTGGAACGAATCAATTTGTTCGCCAGAGATAAAAAATTCTCTACCGCTTTTCACGATTATCAGACTCTCTATGATAGTCATTTCAATGCCGAACAACTGGCTGCCGTCCAACCGCTGGTAAACAGTTTCGTTCCCGTATTATTACAAACTGCCGACCAGCTGAAATCTGCCGGAGATTATCCGGGAGCGGTAAAAGAACTGTTTCAATTCACCCAATATCCGGTGGAACAGCATGATTCGATCATAAACGAAATCTGTGATTTGTATTTACTGATGGCGGATCAGGAGGTGGTAGCTCAGTCTTACAAAGAAGCCAAAATTTATTTCGATAAAGTTGCAGCTCTTTGCGTAGACAAAATTCCGCTCGTGAATGAAAAAATTTCCGCTGTTTGCAGCAATCTGCTTTCCTCCGGCACGCAATTGGAAAATGAATTTAAGTTCGATGAAGCCATCGCTCAATACCAGACTTGTTTTATCTTGCGGGAAGATTTTCCGGAAATGACCCAACGCGTTCAAACCGCAGAGGATAAAAAAGCCCGGTATTTACAAGCGATAGTTCTGGAAAAGGAAGGCGATGCTCTGGAAGAAAAGCTGGAATTTTCTGCTGCCCTGAAATCCTACCAAAAGTCGGCTACTTTCTTTGATTCAGCTAAAATTCAGGAAAAAATCTTCCGAACAATGAACCAGATCGAAGCTGAAAAAGATCCCAAAGCTTTTGCCCTGAAAATCATTGCCAACCATAATTCCATTCCCCAAAATCTGGCAACGTTGATCAGAAATATGAAAGCCAAATACGGACAATACACGCAAGTTTCGGATTGGAAAGTCACTTACGCCATCGGCAAATACAAATATGAAATTAGATACGATGTCATTTCTCCCGATGAAACTTTCTATTTTGCCTGGCGGATCGATCTGCTTACGCAAAAAATCACTCCTTCCAACCGTATTTCGGAAGAATTGATCGCCAGCAGCGATATTATGAAAGATCAAAAACAGGAATAATATGAAAAAATTCAGTCTTATTTTGCTCTTGTTTTTACTGCCTGTTCTGCTATTTTGTGAGGAATTTTCCAATCCCCAAAAATACGGTTGGACTTCTCCCGAAAAACTATTTTCTCAGAGGGAAGACTTGGGGAAACGTCAGAAGCTGCTGCAAATTTATAATCTCGAAAAACAGGATATTTCCACGAATCTCGTGCGCTCTACATTAATTCCCGGTTGGGGACAATATTCGGCGCATCGTTACACCAAAGGACAGATTTTCGTCGTTTCCGAAGTGATCCTTTTCGGCGGCAGTTTTCTTTATTATCGTGATGCCATGGATGATTTCGATAAATATAAAACTGCGAATTACATCGGCGATATGCACAAATTTTATGACAGATCGCAGAAAAAATATCAGAATGCACAAATTCTACTTTTCTCCGGTTTAGCTCTGTGGATTTATAATATTTACGATTCCATTGCGACTACGGAAGCTTATAATAACGAGGTCTGGGAAAAACTGCGAGAGGAAAACCACAAAACGATTTCCCTCGATTTGCAGGGAATTTCACTCAGATTTTAGCAAGCAGGAGACGAAATGAAAATCAAATATGCAGTTGCTCTGGTGATTATATCGATTTTTGCCTGTTCTCTGGATCATGAGAATCCGCTCGATCCCAAGACTTCCGGCATCGAAGCTCCAGCTGCTATCCGCGGCTTAAACGTTGCCCTCACCTGGCAGGATTCGGTTTATGTTACCTGGCATCCCTTCGTTCAATACGACGGCTATTTTCTCTATCGTTCCTTAGATGAAAATGGTTATTTTCGCAGATTGGAAGGCATCGATCTGGAACCGACCGACACTCTGTATGTGGATACGGAAATCAATACTTTCGAGCGAAAATGTTGGTATAAAATGTCTGCTTTCACCGTGATCGAGGGTGATACATTAGAAGGATATCGTTGCGATCCCAAAACCTGGTAGTACAAATTTGAAAGAATTTTTGTCACAACTGAATAAAGAACAGCAGCGAGTTGTGCTGCAAACAGAAGGTCCGGTATTGGTGCTGGCGGGCGCCGGCAGTGGTAAAACCCGTTCCGTGATCTATCGTACGGCTTATCTCATCAACGAGCAGAAGATCAACCCCTGGAATATTTTAGTGGTTACTT
>DAISYT010000375.1:0-2371 GCA_036825175.1 Candidatus Cloacimonadota bacterium | reverse complement strand
AGAACAAGATTTTTCAGAAATAATAAAAATATTGTGTGAACACATGAAAAATGGTTTACCAGCCGTAGTCGATGAAGGCTGGCTTCTTGCATGGCATCTTCCCGCTTAGCACTTTCAAGGTACTTTCATAAAAGCTCAACTCTGAAAGTGCCAATAGCCAGAATCTGTGAAAGAGACCTTTTCAGAGTTTCGTTCTGACATAATCCCCTCTTGAGAGGCACGGTCATCCACAGGCTGATAAACTTTAGCCGTGAGGTGTGTTCACGCTGCTCTCAGGAAGAATCTCACACAAAATACACTTATGCTAAATTAAAATAATCCTTTTATATTCCCGTCATTATCGATGTCGATCTGCAAGGCAGCAGGCTCGCCGGGCAACCCGGGCATACGCAAAATATCGCCGGTGATGGGAATCAAAAATCCGGCACCGGAAGCGATCAGGATGCGGCGCACCGTGACCAGGAAATCTTTGGGACGTCCCAGCAGAAGCGGATTATCGGAGAGCGACTTCTGCGTTTTGGCAATGCAAACCGGTAATTTGTCATAGCCGAATTTCTTGATAATTCGCAAATCCTTTTTGGCGTCCGGTTGGAAATCGATCGCTTCGGCTCCGTAAATATCTTTGGCAATTTTCAGGATTTTATCTTCCACAGAAGCATTCCAATCATAAAGCTGATTTAATCGGCACTTTTCGCCCTCGATCAATTTTACCACTTTATTAGCTAGCTCGATACCGCCGGCGCTGCCCTTTCCCCAAAAATCCACCACGGAAGCACCGAAGCCGTTTTGATTGGCAAAATCTTCCACGATTTGCAATTCTTCTTCCGTATCGGAATCGAACTTGTTCACGGCGACCACCGATCTCATACCGAATTTACGGATGTCTTCCAAATGTTTTCCCAGATTTGCCAAACCGGCTTTCACCGCATCGGGATTGGGTTGGCTCAAATCCTTTACCTTCACTCCCCCGTGATGTTTTATGGCTCGCACCGTAGCTACCAATACCACAGCCGCCGTGCAGAACTGTCCGTACGGACAGACGATATCGAAGAATTTTTCTGCTCCCAGATCGAAACCGAATCCGGCTTCCGTAACCACATAATCTGCCAGGCGGAGAGCCGTTTTCGTCGCCAAAATGCTGTTGGTTCCCTGCGCGATATTGGCGAAAGGTCCGCCGTGAATAAAAGCCGGAGTATGCTCGATCGTCTGCACCAGATTGGGTTTGAGCGCATCTTTTAATAGAACGGTAATCGCTCCCTGAAATCCGAAATCTTTTACTTTTACCGGTTCGTCGTCGTAATTAAAACCGACAGTGATTTCCCCGATCTTGGTTTTGAGCTGATCCAGATCGTTGGAAAGGCACAGGATCGCCATAATTTCAGAAGCGGGAGTTATATCGAAACCATCTTCACGCGGCACTCCCTGCGTTTTTCCACCCAAACCGATCACGATGTTGCGCAACGAACGGTCGTTCACATCGAGCACTCTTTTCCAGGTAACGCTGCGCGGATTGAGCCGCAGAGGATTTCCGTAATAGATCGAATTATCGATCAGCGCTGCCAGAGTATTATTGGCAGCAGTTACGGCGTGCATATCGCCGGTGAAATGCAGGTTGATATCTTCCATGGGAAGCACCTGCGCATAACCACCGCCCGCCGCTCCGCCTTTGATGCCGAAAACCGGACCTAAAGAGGGTTCACGAATCGCTGCCACCGATTTTTTGCCGATCTTATTTAATGCCATCGATAAACCGATGGAAGTGGTGGTTTTGCCTTCTCCCGCCGGAGTGGGCGTGATGGCAGAAACCAAAATCAATTTTCCAAACGGCTTATCCTGCAGTCGGTCGATTACCGCGAATTTTAGTTTGGCTTTGTAATCCCCGTAAAGTTCCAGATCATCACTCTGTAAGCCGATCGACGCTGCGATGTCCGCAATTTTTTTTAGGCTGGCTTCCTGAGCTATTTGAATATCACTCTTCATATTCCTCCCGAATATCCCCCAAAAGAATCAGAAATTATAAATCCTTTTTTATCTCCCGCAGCAGAGTAACATGCGACACTTCTTCGTCGATGATTGCATTCACGATTTTTCCGGTACGCTCGTCTGAAATTTTTTGATTAATCGAATGGAAGAAGATCAATGTGTCTTTTTCAAATCTGAGGGCAAAATCGAAGATTTCCTGTTCGTCGGAAGCCGAGGCAGCCAGCTTGATGGAAGAGACGGGCTGATTGAAAATGTGCGAATCGGAAATAGCTCTCAGGTAAGATGCAGCTTCCTGCCAGTCGATAGGATTTCCCAGTTCCTGAAAATTTTCGTTGCTGCGCAGTCTTTTGAAGGTTTCTTCGTGTCTTACTTCTTCATCACGCAGTAT
>DAISYT010000374.1:0-2386 GCA_036825175.1 Candidatus Cloacimonadota bacterium | reverse complement strand
CCGGTGATAAGAAAATCCAGGTGATCAAAGTCGTTCGCGCTATCACCAAACTTGGTCTGAAAGAAGCAAAAGATTTAGTTGACGGTGCTCCCAATCCCATCGTGGAAAACGTGAGCAAAGAAGAGGCCGAATCAATCAAAGCTCAGGTTGAAGAAGTCGGTGCAACTGTAGAAATCAAATAATTTGTTTAACTTCGACGGAAGTGCGCAACTATGCCCACTTCCGTTCGATTTATTTATAATATAACGAAAACAAGCGATAATTCGCTTTTTACGCAAAAGGAGAAGAAGCTTTTGAAAATTAAAAGTTACTCCCGCATAAGTAAAAAAGCTGAAATGATTGGTCTTCCTGAAGTCGAAATCCCCAACCTGCTCGCTATACAGGTGGATTCGTTCAATGAATTCCTGCAGCAGGATGTTCATCCTCGGAAACGAGAGTTGCAGGGATTACAGGCAGTTCTTACTTCCATCTTTCCTTTGGAAGACCAAAAGGGTATTTATCATCTGGAATATCTCGATTATCTGGTTCTGAAAGAAAAATATTCCACCGATGAATGTATCGAACGAAACCTATCTTACCAAGCTCCGGTAAAAGCCCGTATGCGATTGACCATCTTCGATGAAGAGATTTTAAAAGAAACCGGCGAGAAGAGAATAAAAAGCACGATCGAACAGGATGTTTTCCTGGGCGAAATTCCACTGATTACCGAAAGAGGTACCTTTATTATAAATGGTGCCGAACGCGTTATCATCAGCCAGTTGCATCGTTCTCCCGGCATCTTCTTTTCCGAAGAAAAACATACCAGCGGTAAGACACTTTATTCAGCAAAACTCATTCCCTACAACGGCTCCTGGCTGGAATTTACCATGGATAGCTACGACGCTATGTTCGTTCTTATCGACAAACGTCGTAAACTTCCCGCCACCATCCTGCTTCGCGCTGTAGGTCTTTCCACTAACGATCAACTGAGAAACTATTTTTACGAAACAGAAGAAATAGAAACCACTGACGCTATGGAAAGATTTTTCGGCAGCGATATCATGGATAAAGAAACCGGCGAAATCGTTTTTGAAGCCGGTTCCGAAATTGGCGAGGAAGAGATTTCCAGTCTCACAGTTGCCGGTATTACCAAAATCAATGTGATCAAACAAAAATCCGAGATCACCAGAAAAATTCTGGAACAGACGATTGCCAAAGACCAGACCATTAACCAGGAAGAAGCTCTGAAAAAAATCTATACTTTGATTCGACCGGGTGAAGATCCTTCTTTTGAAGCAGCTCAGGAATTGTTCAATCGTATGTTCTTCAATGAAAGAAGATACAATCTGGGCAATGTCGGTCGACATAAACTGAATAAAAGACTCGGTTTGGATATCGATCCGAATACTTCTATTCTGACCAGAGAAGATTTCATTTCCATCATCGAAAAACTCATCGATGTATATCGCGATATCGATACCGTCGATGATATCGATAACCTGGCAAACCGACGTCTTCGTACGATCGGCGAATTGATGGAAGAACAATTCAATATCGGTCTTGCCCGCGTCGCCAGAACCTGTGTGGAAAGAATGTCCATCGCTAATCCCGATGAAGTAACCATTCACGATCTGATTAACAGTAATGCCTTGATTGCCGTCGTACAGGCGTTCTTCCTTACCGGACAGCTTTCCCAGTTTATGGAACAAACCAATCCGCTGACCTCGGTTACACACATGAGGAGATTATCCGCTCTCGGTCCCGGCGGTCTTGCCCGTGACAGAGCAGGATTTGAAGTGCGTGACGTTCATTATTCGCATTACGGACGTATCTGCCCCATCGAAACCCCGGAAGGTCCGAACATCGGCTTGATCTCTTCACCGGCAATGTATTCCCGCATCAATCATCTGGGTTTTCTGGAAACTCCCTACATAAAAGTTGAGAACCGCAAGATCACCAAAACCGTCGAATACCTCGATCCATTTGAAGAGGAAAAGAAGGTTATCGCTCAGGCTAACATCAATTACGACGATGATATGAACATCACCGACGAATTGGTTTTTGCCCGTATGAAAGGTGAATTTTTACAGGTAAAACCTGAAACCGTGGAATACATGGATGTTTCACCGCAGCAGATCGTTTCGGTTTCGGCTGCTTTGATTCCTTTCCTAGAACATGACGACGCCAACCGAGCTCTGATGGGATCGAACATGCAGCGTCAGGCTGTGCCGATCATCAGTCCGGAAGTTCCGATCATCGGTACCGGAATGGAAGGAATCGTTGCTTCGGATAGCGGCGTGGTAGCTGTCGCTCCGTTCGACGGAACGGTTATCAACGTTACCAGCCAATATGTCGATATCAAACGCGATAATCCCGATGACAGCATACTCGATCTCGGCATGAAAAA
>DAISYT010000373.1:0-2396 GCA_036825175.1 Candidatus Cloacimonadota bacterium | reverse complement strand
CGACCTGCACATTATACTCTTTGTTCAAAGGTAGTTTCAGGCTGATCTTGCTGAAATCTTCAGAAGATACCGTGATCAGATTATTGTCGTCGATCACAGTAACATCGGCATCTTCATATTCGATTTTCACATCTTTTTCGTTATAAAATTCGATGTCTTTAATCTTGATTTTATGGAATTTGAAATTCACGCCTTCGGCTTTGACAACGATGCTTTGCGAGATTGCCATCAAAATCATGCTGACAAGCATCAGGGATAAAACCAGGAATACTTTCTTCATTTTATTCTCCTTCTACTTCACTTCTTTGCTGTTATAAATCAGTGTGGCAAGTGCGAAGAAAACGCCGCTCACCAGAATTTGCCACAGGGTTTTCACGTTCCAGATGGCATATTTCCACATCTCTTTTGCCATCCCATGAAAATTAGCCAGTTCCTGCTCACCATGTATATCCAGTTCATAACCGGATTTGGTTAGATCGATGAAATAATTGAAGGGGAGAGGTAATTTCCAGCCCAGCAATGCATTTAGAATCAGGAAAAGGAAATGTACTCCCAATAAAATTCCCAAGCCGGTAAAGAAAGCTTTATCTTTGAAAACCGACGACAGGAAAAAGGTCATGCTACCGATGATAAGCGTGATTTTGGCAAATCCAAGAAATGACAACATCATGCCGGAAAGTGCTGCACCAGGATGGAATTGCCCCAGAAAAGCGACGATGATGTTCACAATTATAAAGTTAAAAATGGCGATAATAAGCAAGACAGCCCAGTTACCACCGATTCTGATCGTAAATTTGGAAAGTGAACGCAGCCAGTAACTTACCGGCTGTGAACGATGGAATAATTCGCAGTTTCGGCGTAAATCTTCGTTCAGTGCACCTTGCGTGATGGTGATCGTGAAAAGCAGAGCGATAAATCCGGGCAAGGTAAGCAATCCGATATTGATCAGGAAAGCCAGTCCCGGCATGGGAATATTCTCGCCTTCAAAGCGTAAATCTCCAAAATTCAAGTCACCTTTGAAATAACCGATGGTAAGGAATAAAATGATCAGAATATAGAAAACTGCTGTGATCCAGAATGGCGTCAACAGTGATTTTCTGTTCACAAAATAATCTTTTTTCAGCAGTGCAGTAAACTTATTCATTCGAGCCTCCTACTTTTTCCATGAACAGATCGGAAAGACTGGGCTTTCTGATCTCTGCTCCTTCTATTTCGATCTCGCTTGGCAAAACAGCACTCACTCGTCCCAAAGTTCGGTTGATCAAATGCGGATGATGAGCTTCCAATTCGGTAACTCGTTCCGAAGGCACGGTGAAAATGCTGTATTTACTCTTCAATTCTTCGATGTCTTCGTACAAAACCACTTTTCCCTTATCGATGAAAATTATGTCCTGCAGGATTTGTTCGACTTCTTCCACCTGGTGCGTGGAAATGATAATAGTTTTTTCTTCATCGTAGAATTCACCCAGAATGGTATTGAAAAATTCTTTGCGGAAAACGATATCCAATCCTAAAGTGGGTTCGTCCAAAAGTAGGATTTGCACATCGAGAGAAAGCGTGATGAGCAGATAAAGTTTGGTTTTCATGCCTTTGGAAAGGCTGGATACTTTGTTTTTTAGCGGCAGATCGCTTTTCAACAGCAGCGATTCTGCTTTGGCAGTGTTCCAGGATTTATTCAATCCGGCAACGTAATCGATGGTCTGCTGCACAGTAAGTTTGTCGTCCAGACTGCTCACGTCCGGGATAAATGCCACGTGATCGTGAATCGATTCTTTGTGAACATGCATGGATTCTCCCAGAATCGAGATTTCTCCTTCATGTTTCAAAAAGCCCAATAAACAGCGCATGAAGGTGGATTTTCCTGCTCCGTTCTTGCCCAGAAGCCCGATAATTCTGCCTTGGGGAATACTCAGACTTACCTTGTCCAAAGCTTTAAACTTCCCATAATACTTGGTTAAATTCACTACTTCGATCAGATTCATGTTTATTCTCCTCCTTCATGATAAAGCGAGCTTATCATTTCGATCAGCTCATTTTTGGAAATTCCCAACGATTTGCTTTTTCCGATTATTTTTAACAGCTCATCGCTACGGAATTCCTGGTTTTTTCTTTGTCTCAATTTGTTTTGAGCGCCCTTTTCCACAAACATACCAATTCCTCTTTTTTTAAAGATGATCCCTTCATTCATTAGTTCACTCACGGCGTTGGCTACAGTTTGCGGATTCAACCGGTACTCCTGCGCCATCGTGCGGATGGAAGGAATGGACTCTTCTTCTTTTAAGGAGCTAGTAATTATGGCGTTTTCGATCTCTTCCTTGATCTGTAAGTAGATCGGAATACTGACATCAAACTTCATAACACCTCCTTACTGTTTTAGTGTCTGGGTCAACTGGTAC
>DAISYT010000372.1:0-2403 GCA_036825175.1 Candidatus Cloacimonadota bacterium | reverse complement strand
CGATAAAGAAATGTCATTGATTCAGGAAAGCATAACGGCTGTTCGCAATTTACGAAAACAAGTGAACATAGCGCCGGGAAAGGAAGTGAACGTTGCGATCAAAGTCGGCTCGGAGGATCAGATTGCTCTTTTGCATAATTATCAGAATTACTTTTCCAAACTGGCAAAAATCTCCGACCTGAAGATCGGAGTGAATCTGGACAAACCGAAATCCAGCATCGCTGCGATTGTGCAGAATATAGAAATTTATCTGCCTTTGGAAGGATTGATCGATCTGGAAGCGGAACGTTCCAAACTGGAAAAACAGCTTGCCAAACTGGAAACCGAATTGAAAGTTATCGCCGGTAAATTGAATAATAAGAAGTTTGTGGCTAATGCTCCGGAAAATATCGTTCAACATGAAAAAGAGAAGCTTTCCGAAGTTGAAACAAAAGTGGAAAAAACCAGAGAACTGCTGGCTGGTTTGAAATAATTTTAGCGGAGATTAAACATCTCCGCTGTCTTGAATATAAAAAACAAACAAAGGAGAAATTATGAAGAAGATCATGGTGTTGAGCCTGACGATTTTAGTCTTGCTGTCATTTACCGGTTGTGGCGATTCTACTTCGAGTAAAACAGAACTGAATCAGCCTACGGATTTTGCTGTTATTCAGCAGGCGAGTAATGAATTCTCGCTAACCTGGACAGATAACAGCAAGAAAGAAGACGGTTATAAAATCGAACGTAAATTCGACGATGGAGATTATGAAGTTATTGCTACTCTGGATGAAGATACCGATACTTATTTAGATGATATTTCCATATCTCGAGATTATTGGCAGACTGTTTATTACAAAGTTTATTCTTATGAAGACGATACAATTTCTCTGGCAGCTGAAGATTCCGCTACAATAGATTTCCCGGCACCGACCAGCCTTTCCGGTGAATACGGCGACGGTGAAGTTTTATTGCAATGGACGGATAATTCCACGGATGAAGCCGGCTTTATGATTCAAAGAATAATAACCGGCGGAGAATATGAAACAATCGGCACGGTTGAAGCAGACACAGCCTTTTATATCGATTCCTCCATTCAAACTGGAAATACCTATTACTACAAAGTATATGCTTATATCGGCAGTTTATATTCTGCTCCTACTAACGAAATATTGATTAACACGATGGTAAACCCGATGATAGCCGATTTTGAAGCCAATATTACTACCGGATATAATCCTCTTACCGTGACTTTCACCGATCTTTCCACGGGCAATGACATTACCAGCTGGGCATGGGATTTTGGCAACGGTACTACTTCTTCCGAACAAAATCCTCAGGCGATTTATACTGATGCCGGTACTTATACAGTTAGTTTAACAATTTCTGATGGAACCAATCAGGATATCGAAATAAAAGAAGATTATATCAATGTGGAAGATTCCGGTGTCTTTACTTTCCACGATGATTTTGAATCATACACCGATTTCTCACTGACCTTCGATCCCTGGACCTTGGTCGATGTGGATGGCTCCGAAACTTATGGATTTAGTACTGTTGACTTTGATAATGAATATTCTCCTATGGCTTACATTATTTTCAATCCGACTGCTACAATTCCGGCTATGTCGGATATGGCAGCTCATTCCGGTGATAAATTTGCCGCTTGCTTCGCCTCAACCACGCCTGCTAATGATGATTGGATGATTACTCCGCAGGTTACCATTAATAATGGCGACGAACTTTCTTTCTGGGCAAAATCATATACGGATGATTACGGATTAGAACGTTTTAAAGTTGGTGTTTCCACCACTGGAACCGCTCCTTCTGATTTCACGATCATTTCCGCTGCTCCTTATGAACAGGCTCCTGTCGATAATTGGACTGAATTTTCTTATGATCTTAGTTCTTATGCCGGACAGGATGTTTATATTGGAATCGAATGTGTTTCATACGATGCTTTTGTTTTCATGGTCGATGATATTGTGATTTCGGGAGCTTCGGATGTTTTGAACATCGAATACAATCCCAATATTTCTATGAACGGATCTCAAACCAAAACGGAAAAATAAAATTTTCGTCAGTTGTGATGGAAGCGGAAGCCAAAACAGCTTCCGCTTTTTTGTCTTCAATAAAAACAGCTTGCCATCCCTGATTTAAAAATAAATTTTTGCTTCGTGTTTGGAATGAATTTTTCGTAAGATAAAATTTGGAAAAGAAGTTGATGCAGAAAAAGGAGCAAAAGATGAAAAACAAATTATTCTGGTTTTTAATCATTTTGGTTTTATTTTCAGCCTGTGAGAACAACAGTACTTCGCCGATTAAAATAGCCGAACCTTCCGATCTGATTTTAACACAACTCGACAGATCGAGCATTCAGCTTAGCTGGCTGGATAACAGCGATAACGAAGAGGGATTTATTCTCGA
>DAISYT010000371.1:0-2412 GCA_036825175.1 Candidatus Cloacimonadota bacterium | reverse complement strand
GCTTTCGACGATTACGATGCTGCCACGACTTCTGCCGATGCCAAAACTTATCGTGACGGACTGGAAAACTGGTACAATCGTAGAGACGTGTGTTACGGAGTGTCTGCAGCGCCGGTTGTTTGGTTTTTCTATAGCTGGATCAAGGAAATTCACTATTCGAATAAAAGCAAGTAGTCTGATTTAAATGCACAACCGGTGCGAGAAATTATCTCGCACCGGTTGTAGTTTTTTGTATAAGAGTCTCTTTATTTCAGCAAAATCATTTTCCTGGTTTTCTGATAATTTCCGCTTTTCATTTGATAGAAATAAATACCGCTGGAAACGGATTTACCGTGGTCGTCAGTTCCATTCCAAACTACTTCGTGTTGCCCGGTTGGAAGAATTTCGTTAACCAGCATTTTCACTTTTTGTCCTTTCAGATTGTACACTTCGATTCGAGTCGATTCGTGTGAATTCGTGGTTGCAAAGCTTATCGTCGTTTCAGGATTGAACGGATTGGGATAGTTATCACATAATCGAGTCATATTTACAAGCTGATTTTCTGCTCCTGCATTTCCATAAATGAAATCATAATAGGCAATCGGTGCGTTCCCAACATGATATACTGCTTCGATGCCAACTGTGTATTCCTGACCAACGATGAGATTTTCAAATTGATATGCAAACTGATTTGTCGGAGTGAATGTTGAGTCGATACAAACTACCGTTCCATTATCATTGATAACCATTTCATAATTTACGCTATCTACAAGGCAATTATCTAAATATATGTTGTAATAAAGAGGGAAATATCTGGGAGCTTCACTAAAGTCTGCCCCGCCGTTTGTCTGGAACCACCAGTTTGCATGGAATTCGAGAGCTGGTCCAAACATCATAAAATCATCTATATAATTAAAAACATCAACCAGTTGGAATACACCATAATAACCGGAATCCGAATTCTGCAAAACGACAAAATCTCCGAAACCGTCTTCACTCGTATCTTTATCGTATAAATAAACACTGTCTTCACCATAGTTCAAAGAAGAAACATCATTCATTTGATCGATATAAGAAGCATCTGTAGCTGCGTATAAGGTTGGTAGAACAAAAGTTGCATAATCGACCCAGATGCTTTCCTTATCCTTTAGCTGGTTATGTACCCAGGAAGCGATAGACCATTGAATATCCACATTATTTGTACCATCACCTAAATTGACAGGATATTCTTCTGCGGGAGGATTTTGCCACATATAACTCCAGAAAATAGGCGCAACCATGTTCATCATTGATCCTCCAATGATATCACCTTGTCCCGGATTCTGCCAACTGACAATACCGTCCTCACTGTTAATAACTATCTGGTCAGGTGGGTTTAACTCGGCAAAATATATTTCTTTATGAATTAAATTTCGGAACATCAACGAAGAAAATCCATCATCATAATTCACTGTTATCCCTGCATTATAACTTTCACCGTAAGTCATATTTTCAAAAGTATATTCCAGATTTGATGTACTATCGATATATTCATTATTTAGATAAACATCGTAGTTTACTGGTAACGGCGGATTATCTCCACTCGTCTCCGGTTCATCCCATTGAAAAAGCATGGTGAGATTACTGAAATCATTAATGATATTTAAATTCTCTGGATATGCATATAATGGCTCACTCAAATAAAAATTTATCGTATTAATTTCCGATTCCCCTGAATTATAAACGGCTTTTACGCCAGCCGAGTGATAGACATTAACCGTGAAATCCAAATATAAGAATAAACAATTATCAAAACCTGTAACTTCTCCCTGAAATTCGTTATCCCAATATACTTCATAATGATCAAAATCCGGTTCGGTAATTTCGCTCCAGAATAATCTGACATCGGCACACTGTTCCGGATCATAAAAATATGACCTGACACCTAAGATTTCCGGAGCCTGAAATTGGGCAACTAATCCACTTGTAATCAACAGTAGCAAAATAAAACAAAATGCTTTCTCTCTCATCATACCTCCAATTTATTTATTTTTTTTGATGAATTCTTCATACGTAAGCGAGCTATTCCAATATGTTTGAAAAATCACCCTGAATGTTTCAGCCAGGTTCTCATCGTTGAAAAATGTGAAAGTTATCTCATCCTTGTTCCCCGGTTTCTTTCCCAGTGCAAAAATAACTTTCTGAGAATCAAAGATGAGTAATTTCATCGGCAAATATTCTGCTATCCTCACTTCTTCACCATGGTCTTTATAAAACTTCACCATTTTGATAAAAAGCTCGCTATCCTTTTCCAGCTCATAAATAGCTTTATGCGATACTCCTCGTGAGACACTGTCTCTCTGTGGAATGCTTGCACTGTCCAGGTTATGTACATCCATGAAGGCTTCTGCAAAATAAGCAGAAAATAGAGTGGAATTTTTATGAAGAAGTATC
>DAISYT010000370.1:0-2421 GCA_036825175.1 Candidatus Cloacimonadota bacterium | reverse complement strand
GTTTATGCCGGATTGAATAAGCTGCAAGTGGACGGCAATATAATCGAGTGTTTAACGCTGAATTATGCCGAAAACGATGTGGTTTACGTTCCCACCTATCAATTGGCGTTGGTTTCCAAATTTGTTTCCGAAGAAGGCATGACGCCGGTTGTACATAAATTGGGCAGCAAAAAATGGGAAAACATCAAAAGCCGGGCTAAAAAACAGATCGAATTGGTAGCGGAGGATTTGATCAAACTTTATGCCGAACGTCGGTTACGCCGCGGGATCACATTCGATCAGGATAATGTCTGGCAAGCAGAAATGGAAGAATCTTTCATTTATGAGGATACACCGGATCAGGAAACAGCCACGCAGGAAATTAAAGCCGATATGGAATCGGAAGCACCGATGGAACGGCTTCTCTGTGGCGATGTGGGATTTGGTAAAACGGAAGTGGCAATTCGGGCTGCCTTCAAAGCTGTGATGAGCGGCTGGCAGGTGGCGGTGCTGGTTCCCACCACTTTGCTGGCAGAACAGCATTATCTGGTTTTTCGGGAAAGACTGGCTCAATATCCGGTTCGCATTGCCATGTTCAGTCGGTTTCGTTCGCCGGCGAACATTAAGAAAGATGTGGCAAGGCTTGCTCTGGGTGAGATCGATATCGCGATCGGAACGCATAGATTGCTTTCTAATGATATCAAATATAAAAAGTTAGGATTGCTGGTTATCGATGAAGAACATCGTTTCGGTGTGAGACACAAAGATAAACTGCGACAGATAAAATCGAATGTGGATACGCTTTATATGAGTGCTACTCCCATTCCCAGAACGATGTATATGGCGCTTTCCAAATTGAAGGAATTGTCGTTGATTCGTACTTCGCCCAAAGCCCGGTTACCCATCCGAACCGTGATCGTTCCCTGGGATAAAGATGTGATCAAGGATGCTATAAATCGAGAAGTGGATCGCGGCGGGCAGGTATTTTTTGTGCATAATCGTGTGCAAACCATCGAGAGCGTGGCTACGGAATTGAAGAAATTACTGCCGAATGTCACTTTCGGAATCGGTCACGGTCAACTACCCGAAAGACAACTCGAAGAAATTACTCTGGATTTTTCGCATCACAAATTCGATGTTTTGATTGCTACCACCATCATCGAATCCGGCATCGATATTCCCAATGCCAATACGATTATCATCAATCGTGCGGATATGTTCGGTCTGGCGCAATTATATCAAATCCGGGGCAGGGTGGGTCGCAGTAACCGCCGGGCTTACGCTTATCTGATCATTCCTCCCAAAATGAATGACGATGCCCGAAAACGGCTGGAAACTTTGATCGAATACGAATCTCTGGGCAGTGGCTATCAAATTGCCATGCGTGATATGGAATTGCGGGGAGCGGGAACCTTGCTCGGAACAAAGCAAAGTGGAATTATCAATTCCATCGGATTTAATTATTATAACCGGTTGCTGGAAAGCGCCATCGAGAATATTCAGTCCGAGAAACCGAAGGCAGAGTGGAACGAGGAAGAAACGCCTTCCATCGAAAGATTGCGGGTGGAAAGCGATTATTACTTCCCGGAAGATTACATTGCCAGTGAGAAGGAAAGGCTGGATATTTATCGGAAGATGCTGGAATTCCAGGAGATCGAACGGTTCGACGATCTGGAAAGAGAATTGATCGACCGTTTTGGCGAAATTCCACAACAAGCCATGTCTGCCGTGAATTATTTTAGATTGCGCTTGTTGATAGAGAAGATCGGACTTGAATCTCTAAGAATGAGAAGAGACAGCATCACGGTAGAATTCAATTCGATCAGAATGCCTTCCCGCAACAAACTATCAGATTTTGTGGGAACGTTCAAATATCCTTTCAAAATCGATGCCACGAAAAATCTGAAATTAATTTTCCAGTTAAAAGTACCGAAAGCCGAAAAACAGAATTTCATCTTAAATGAATCCCTGAAAATGGCAGAATACCTATATAAAAACCTTTGAAGGATGCTTTCCGATGTGGAATTATAAATTGACAAAATATATCAATTTAGGATTTTTTCCTGAATTTTTGAAGGAGGAAGTGTGAATTATAAAAAAAATATAATTTTAATCGTAACACTGATAGTGTTAATTTGGTTAGGGTTGAACGCAGAAATCGGAGATATAGATACTTCCGGATTAATGTATCGTGTTTCATTAGTTGGAGCGATAGATCATCCCGGCGTTTATCTGGTAGCGCCTTCTACCAGAGTTTCGGAAGTTTTACAGATGGAAAAATTATTGGAGCCAGTTCCGGGGAATTTGGATAATAATCAAAACAGCAATATTCCTATTCCTCCCCAAGTTTATTCTATACGAAATATTGTTCTCAAAAGAAATAATACGGAAATCGCTATCGATCTGGAAAAATATAATATATTGGGTGACATGAATCATAAT
>DAISYT010000369.1:0-2421 GCA_036825175.1 Candidatus Cloacimonadota bacterium | reverse complement strand
TGATAAAAGATAGCACCGATTTCTGCCTGCCGAAATTCATGATCACGGCTTTCTGAAAAGCCGGCTGTTCCGTATTAAAAAGGAGAACCTGTAAGTTCGGATTGGAAAGGAGCCGCGAAAAGAATGGCAACGCAGATTCGGAAGTGAAAAGATAGATTTTTTTGAATAACTCATTCCATCCATTTATGTAGGAAATGATCCGATAACTCTCGTAAATATCTTCCGGCAGGAAGACAACCAATAATTCCCGCATTTTCATAATTTCCGAAAAACCATGCGGAGGCTCGTTCGTTTTCTTTTTGACTATTTTACCCCAAAAACTCATTTATTTTTCTCCAAGTTCACGCACCGGTAAGGCAACAAATACCGTCGTACCTTCGTTTTCTTTACTATTTATCCAGGTTTTCCCGTTATGTAACTCCACGATCAGTTTCACGATGGCGAGTCCCAAACCGAGTCCTCCGGATTTGAATTCGATAAATCCCGATTTGTGTGAGATCAGATCACCCAATTCATAAAATTTTTGATAAACTTTTTCCAGCTGATTTTCCGGAATACCGATCCCGTTATCCTGAACAAAGAGTACCACGCTTTCTTTGCCGTTTATCTCTTCCGGCTGGAAGGTGGAATGGCGCGCTCCGATCGTGATGGTTCCGAAATCCCGGGTGAAGCGGATAGCGTTGATAATGATGTGGTGCATCATTAGTTGGAATGCTTCGAGGTCGATCGGAACAGGCGGCAGATTATCTTCCACTTCCAAACGAAAATGCATATGTCGGTTTTCGGATAACTTGCTCTTATCATCCATAATACTGCCCAGGATCGGTTTAATTTCCATCTCGTGTTTTTCCAGTTTTCCGGTAAGCTGATACTTATTGAAGCCCAGCAGATCGCTGATGATGCTTCTCATTTTCAGCACTCCGTCGTTGATTTTTTCGATGGCATGCGTATCTTCTTCATGCTTATGATTGCGCAGCAGATTGGTTACATATCCCTGAACGGCGCTGAGCGGAGTGTTCAATTCATGAGAAGCGATATTGATGAAATCCTTTTTGATGTTCTCCAGATTGCTGATTTCCTGATTTTTGAACATGAGATTTTCATATTGAATGGCGTTTTTGAAAGCCACAGAAATCTGAATTAGTAAAAGCTTCATGAATTCGGAATTGATCTTTTTCTTCTCATTCTCAGAATTGAAGCTGTCGATATAAAGATATCCGTAGATTTCACCATCCACCAAAATGGGAGCACAATAAACGAAAAAAGGATTTTCGGTATGATCCAGATAACTTTCAAACAGTTTGCTATTCAAAACATTCTCGATGTAAATGGGCTGCTTGATTTGCTGCACTTCCATTAAAATGGTTTTGCTGATATAAGCGTAACTTTTTAAAAGGTGTTTGGAATCGTCCAAAGCCACTTTATAAACGTAATTTTCATACTTATCTTTTTTGATCAAAAAGCCGCGGGTGCCTCCGGTAAAATCCACTGCCACAGAAACTACTTCCTGCTCCAGACGGTTTACATTCAAGATGGAAAAGAAGTTTTGGGTAATTGTAATCAGTTTACTCATCAGTTCCATGTCGTTATTCAGCGAAGCAAATTCGTTAATACGCAGCAGAATCGAAGTCAGATGCAATCGCAGGATTTTCAGAATATTTTTTTCTTCCTGTTGGAACGGGATTTCTCCGCTGTCGCTGAGAATGAGGCAACCGACTTCCTCTGTTTTGATCCGCAGCGGCACAAATAAAACATGATTATGATCGATTTTATGCTGCAGGATTTCGTTCTTCCCGATGCTGTCGGACATATATTTTAAATATCTGGGAGAATGCAGCTTGTCGATACTGAAATTATTATTGATAAATGGTTCGGTTTCTTTCTCCATTTCATTTTTGAGGATAATCACATAAGACGATGGCGAGAAAAGATTTACGATGGTTTTATCGATGAGGAATTTCATGCGGGAAAGTTCGTGCAGTTTCAGAATATCAAAAAGGTCATCCTGCCATTTTTCACTGTCCAGATTCATCCTGTTTTTGATGGTGACTGTTTGAATTTCGTGAAAATCAGTAATGAAATACTTTCTTTTTTTGTAAAATAAAGCAATGTCGAATTCCGGTAATCCGACCGCAGCCAAGGCAATTTTTTCTTTATAGAGCTCGAAATATTTAAGGGCTTCACCCTCGATCTTCAAATAAGCATAAATCTGGAAAAGGATTTCATAAGCATCGATTTCCAAAAGATATAATCGATTATCTTTTAAGTATTTAAGCAATCCCAGAAGTTTACGCAAAATCGGTCGCAAACTGATCTTCGCATCCAGAAGCTGTACTTTGATGCGATTAATATCCAAAGCAGTTTCCCAATAACGGAAGTTGTGTTTTTCGCAAAGCGCTTCTGCTTTCAGGCATAAATCAT
>DAISYT010000368.1:0-2439 GCA_036825175.1 Candidatus Cloacimonadota bacterium | reverse complement strand
CCGTCCAATTGATTTTTTTAGTTTTTGGGGACGGCGGCTCGAAGGTTTTGGGAGTAAAAATCTGCCAGACACGATAAATAACGTAAATGAACATGGAAAAAATGATGATCGCTACTATAACCGCTGTGCGATTGCGTTTATACCGTTCCTCCGGCGAGATTTTTCCCAGCATTTTTCGATTTGTTTTTGCCACGGCTTTTGTCAGAATTTCCTTGATGTGCGTTTTCTTTTCTGCTTCGGTCTGTCCCAATTTTCCTTTTTCGTTCAAATCGATAATTTCGTTGAGCGGATAGCTCATGTATTCATAAATTTTTTGAGTGTTTTTGCCGTAAGGTTCCGGCTTACCGTTTGCCAGAGCTTCGTTAAAAGTCTCTTCCCAGCCGGTGGGAGTGTATTGCAGAAAGTCTTCAAAACCGTATTTTCTTAGGAATACCGGATTCATCATTTTCCCGTAACCGGCATCGATCATCACTTGCAGGCGGATTTTTCGTGCTTCGTCGGAATCGTAAAACCAGATATATTTGAAGGCGGCATCTTTTACTTTTTTCGCGTCACGTTCACCCAGACCGCCATTGTTCGTTTCTCCCGCTCCGCTGAAAATCCCCATCATGCGGCAATTCAATTCCGAGCCGCGCATACCGGTGGGACCGGTCGGAACCGGAGCCACGCCATACAAATTCGGATCGAGTGATTTTCCCAAACTCTTGTCGTCCATGTAATCGATGCGCATGCCGATCTGTCCGTCGAACCACATGTAACCCCAATCGCCGTAACGGTTTGCATAACCGTGCTGCTGCTTACCAGTGCTGTCGATCCAGGGATCGGAACACATTCCCATATAAAAATACATGGAATTCACGGCGGCATCGTCGTCGAAAGAAGCGTACCATTCGCCGGTTTGCGGATTCTTGCGCACCGCTTCGCCACCCGCAGACCACAAAAAAGTGATCCAATCCCAGGCACATTGCGGTCCCGAACTAAAGGTGATGCCGTAAATTTCTTCTTCCGGGATCGACATCCTTTGGGCGTAGGAAAGCAATTCATTCCAGGTTTGGGGCGGCTTGTCGGGATCGAGTCCAACCTTGCGGAAAAGGTCTTTGCGATACATCAAAACCCGCACGAGCGTTTCGTAGGGAATCGACCAAATGTGTTCCTCGCCTTCGTTTCCTTTTTGCCGTTTCACCACGGGCCAAACCGGATCGTAAATACGGAATGATAATTCTTCAGGATCGATATTTTTTACATAATCATCCAAAGGATATAGAAATCCCTTTTCGATGTAAGTGGCAGACTGACGGAAATTTACGTAAATGATGTCGGGAGAAACTCCGCCGGCGATTGCCATGAGCGGACCGGCATCCAAATCCATGTTTTCGATCTTGATGCCGCTAAATGAGCGCAGCTCGATGTAAGGATATTTTTCCTTAAAAGCTTTGATCACGGCGCGATCCGCCCGGCTGAAAGCATCGGCAGCTTTGGGATCGGGAAGTTCAAAAACCTTTAAAATTACTTTCTCTTCCGCTCGCAGGAACAGACTAAAAATCAATAAAATGGAAAGCAAAAATATTCTATTTTTCATGAGCAGCCAAAATATATTCCACGATCTCGTCGATATAGCCAAAACACAGTCCAATGCAGGTATCGGCTGCACCGTAATAAATAGCGACTTTATTATTTTCGGTGAGAGCTGCAGTGGGAAAAACCACGTTTGGCACGTCGCCGTTACGTTCGTAATCCTGGTCGGGAGCCAGCAAATATTCAGGTGTATAACCCAGAACTTTTGCCGGATCGTGCAAATCCAATAACATGGCGCCAAAGTGGTAAACGAATCCGTTGCAGGAAGTTAACACACCGTGGTAAAATAACAGCCAGCCTTTTTCCGTTTTGATGGGAACCGGTCCTGCCCCGATCTTCGTGCTTTGCCAGGGTGTTTTTCCTGCTTTCATTACTAAGCGGTGCTTTCCCCAAAAAGTAAGATCGGGAGAATAACTAAGCCAAATATCGCCAAAAGGCGTGTGCCCGTTATCGCTGGGACGATTCAGCATGGCATAATAACCGTCGAATTTTTCCGGGAAGAGCACTCCATTCCGATTAAACGGCAAAAAAGCATTTTCCAGTTGGCGAAAAGTTTGGAAATCTTCGGTGATAGCAATGCCGATGGTCGGTCCGTGAAAACCATTGCACCAGGTGACGTAATATTTGCCGTTTAGGAAAGTAACCCGCGGATCGTAGGCGTATTCAAAGTGATCGGGAACGCCTTCTTCCGGAGTGAAGCGGATCGGATCGGGATCGATCTGCCAATGAATTCCATCCTGGCTGAATCCGGCATGAACACGCATTTCACGGCGTTTATTATCACAGCGAAAAACGCCGGCAAAACCGTTTTGGAACGGAATGACCGCACTATTAAAAATGCTGGTGGAAACGGAAATATGATCC
>DAISYT010000367.1:0-2459 GCA_036825175.1 Candidatus Cloacimonadota bacterium | reverse complement strand
AATTTGGCGAGCGCCGAATCAGCACAACGAAGCTACATAATAACGGGTGACGAAAATTATTTTGTCTCTTTTAATTCGTCCGTAACTCAACTCGGCGAAAATATGACAAAACTGAAGGAATTTACTAAATATTCGGATAATAAAGTACAAACAGATCAAGTTGACAAACTTCTACCTCTCATCGAGGAAAGAATTATCCAAATGCGTGAGACGATCGATCTGCGCAAGAATAGCGGATTTACCCAAGCCAAAGAAATGGTGGTAAGCGGCAGAGGAAATAAACTCATCAACGACATTCGGCAGGAGATCAAGAATTTTGACACTGAAGAATACCGGCTGCTCGATGAAAGAAGCAAGATAAGTGACAAAAGCACTGCCAATACCTCCAGAACGATTATTTTATTTACGGTAATCGCTTGCCTGATCGTTGTCCTGTTGATCATTTATTTTACGAGAATTATTGTCCTTCCTACCAGGAAGTTGACTGCAATCGCCGATAAGATATCTTCTGGAAATTTATCGGAAGAAATTCCAACGACCGACAGAAAAGACGAAATCGGAAAACTGGCAAAAGCTTTTACCACCATGCAAAATAGTCTTAGAAAGCAGGCTGAATATGCCAAAAAAATTGCTAACGGCAATCTCACCATCGAAGTGGAACCGCTTTCCACCCAAGATGAAATGGGTATTTCTTTCAAAACGATGGTCGATCAACTCCGCACACAAATCACCGAGATCAGCAAAGGTGTTTCGGTGCTGGCATCCTCTTCCAGTGAAATTATGGCTTCGGTTTCTCAGCTTGCTTCCAGCACCTCGGAATCGAGTACATCGATCGGAGAAACAACTGTTACGGTGGAAGAGGTTCGTCAAACAGCCGAGATATCCAATAAAAAAGCTCAATCCGTTTCGGATAATGCCGTGGAAAATCTGAACGTTGCCAAAGACGGTACTCTGGCTATCGAAAATACTATTTCCGGCATGAGTAAAATCAAACAGCACATGGAATCCATTGCCAATATGGTGGTGAAATTGAGCGAACAAAGCCAGACCATCAGCCGTATCACGGAATCGGTAAACGAACTGGCAGAACAATCCAACCTGCTGGCTGTGAACGCTGCCATAGAAGCTGCCAAAGCCGGTGAACACGGCAAAGGATTTTCGGTAGTCGCTCAGGAAATCAAGAATCTGGCTGAAAGATCGAAAGAAGCAACGAAACAGATTCAAAATATTTTGGAAGACATTCAGAAATCGATCAGCAAAGCTGTGATGGTAACAGAAGAAGGCTCGAAAGCCGTGGCAGAAGGATTACATCTTACCTCTACCGCCGGCGATACGATCAGCATTCTTGCCAAAGGTGTGGAAGACGCTGCCAATGCTGCTATTCAAATTGCAGCTTCGAGTCAGCAGCAACTGGAAGGTATGGATCAGATCACCGTTGCCATGGAAAATGTGAAAGAAGCCAGCGCACAATCCGCCACCGGAACCCAGCAGGCTGCCGATTCGGCTAAAGATTTGCAGAGATTGGGAGAAAGACTGAAAGAACTGGTAAGCCGCTACAGAGTCGAGTAAGAACATGAATAATCAAGAAGAATTCCTGAAAATGATTCAGGAGACTTTCAGGATCGAAGCGAAAGAAAATATCGATCTCATAACCGCCAATCTTCTTGAGCTGGAAAAAGGTCATGAACCGGAGAAGCGACCGGAAATTCTGGAAACGACCTTCCGGGCAGCTCATAGTCTGAAAGGAGCTGCCAGAGCGGTGGATAATTCGCCCATTGAAAAAATCTGCCAAGCTTTGGAAAATGTTTTTTCAGGATTAAAGGATGGTTCGCTGCGGCAGCATTCCGCCATGTTCGATACCTTCCACGAAACCGTGAACCTGATCAATGAAATCCTCGGATTGCAGATCACCACAGCAGACAACGAAATGCAAAATAAGATAGATAGAATGATCGATCGACTCGATGATATCGTGCTGGAAAAATTCTCTCCTCAGAAAATCGTGGATAAGGCAAAACCACAAACCGAGAAGGCAATTCAGGATCAGAAAGAACCTTCCATAGTAGAAAAACCATCTAAAATTATACCGAGAAATCCTCCGAAAGCAGAAGAACTAAAACAAGAAAATCAACCGGCCAAAACTGCTCCAAGAACCATTTCCTTCATCCCGTTCACCACCCGGCACATGCGGTCAAAGTAATCGATGTTATCCTCGAATTTAGGATCAAGCGGGGAAACTGTGTGCGGCTTGAGCGCAGTAAATTTAACACCGTACTGGCAGAAGACGTCCATTATCGAAAACTTGCCGCAGAACGCATCCCTGCGCACTTCAGGGGCCATCTTGTCAAGATCATCAGGATAAGCCTGTATCAAAATCGGCACACCGGCATCCTTCAATGCGGCAACCGCGCCCGTTTCATCACCGAAATTCGGGAGGCTGAGAATAATTCCTCCGAATT
>DAISYT010000366.1:0-2471 GCA_036825175.1 Candidatus Cloacimonadota bacterium | reverse complement strand
CCTGTTGATCGGCATCGGTAACATTCATGGCAATGGCGGAATTATAGTAAATTATTTCAAAGAAAGGAAAGAATAAAAATGTTCGAAGTAGCTATTGGTTTAGGCGTTTTGACCAGTCTGTTTTTCCTCGAAACCTTCGGGGCAGCAGCAGGCGGTATCGTGGTGGCTGGTTATGTAGCAATGTATCTGCATCAACCCGTTACCATTTTGGCTACGCTTTCGATTAGCGTAGTGGTCTATCTGATCGTTAAGTTATTAGGAAAATTCATGTTTATCTATGGACGTCGCCGCATGGTGGTGACGGTTTTATTAGGTTTTATTCTGGGCTGGACAACCCGTTATTACGGCATTTATACCAATTTGCCTACCGATTATGCCGTTAATGTGATCGGATTCATTATTCCTGGTTTGATTGCCAATGCCATGGAAAAACAAGGCATCATACGCACCATCACCATAATGACACTGGCGGCGGTCATCGTCAGATTCTTTCTGGTGATCATTTTCAACGGTAAATTGATAGGATAGAGGATAGAAATATGTTTATTCCCAGTGCAAAATCGAATCTAAGTTTACTGACTTTGTTTATCGTTTCTATCGGACTGTTTATCTGGGTCGATAGCTCACGGGTATTTGTCAGTGAAAAATATTATGAAGAAAAACTGGCTGCTGCCAATTTGATGCAGAAAGCCGAAAATACGATTAAAGAATACAGAGCAGCTCAGGATATTTATATCGATGAAGTGAACGATCCGAACCAGACGGCTCTGATCGGCGATAAACAGTCGCTGATCGTTACCGACCGCGGAAATCTGACTGCAAAATTAACGAGTCTAAATCCCAATTTTGCTGCCGCCGTGGTGGAATTGTTCAAGGAAGCCAAACTAAAAAAAGGTGATAAAATCGCTCTGAATTGTACGGGTTCCTTTCCCGCTGTAAACATAGCTGTCATGAGTGCTGCTCAGGCGTTGGGGCTCGATCTGGTGATCTGCTCTTCCGTCGGCGCCTCCATGTTCGGTGCCACCGATCCCGATTTTACCTGGCTCGATATGGAAAGACTGCTAAATGAAAAAGGAATTTTCGAATACAAAAGCATCTGCGCTTCCCTGGGTGGCGGACGCGATTTGGGACGCGGACTGAATGTTTTGGGCAGAGAAAAAATCGTGGAAGCAGTCGAGCGGAACAACGTTACTTTGGTGCACGAAGAAAGTCTGGAAAAGAATATCAGCAAGAAAATGGAATTATTTGCTCAGGCTGCCGGAGAAAAGCCTTACGAACTTTATATCAACGTAGGAGGCGGTCTTTCCAGTTTGGGAAATTCCATTAACGGACAGCTGCTTTCGCCGGGCTATCACAGATATATCAATCTGAAAAACATTCCTTTGAAGGGAACCATGTTCCTCTTTGCCGAGCAGGGAATTCCGGTTATTCATCTGCTGGATATCGGTAAATTTGCCCGTAATTATGATCTGCCGGTGGCACCTGATCCCATTCCCGAACCCGGTACCGGAAGCATGTTCAAAGCAGAAATCTACAATGTGACCAACGCTTACATCTCTTTAGCAATTCTGGTCATTCTGATCGTGATCGTGATTTTGTTCGATCATAAACAACTAAAACTGAAAGATGATGAAATCGAGATTTAATATGAAAAAATTCTGTTTATTTGTAGTGTTATGTTCGTTCCTTAGCCTTTTTGCCGATAACATAACTATGCAGGGAAAGTATGAAGAAATGGCTCTGTATAATAAAAATAATCGCAAGATTTACACATATTATCTGGTAAAACCAGCACAGGAACTGAACATGAAAGTAAATGGCGTCGAGTCATTTTCCATTATTTCCCGTGTGATACTGAAACAAAACGATAAAGCCGAATACGATTATGAATTAACCATCGACAATAAAACGGAAAAGATTTATAAAACCTGTAAACTTAGTGACGAAACCAAAGGCATCGGCGGAGAAACTATCTCTTCCTACAATAAAATGGCGTTGGATTTGGACAATGCTGCTCATACGATCAAAATCAGGAATATCTCCGCACATAATCTGCTTTTCAAATTCAATGCGGACGAAGCCAATCAATCCAACAATGAAATCGACTATGTGCGCTTCACACCGGATGTTTACGGAACAGAAGAAGTGCTGTTGATCGACGACACGGCTTACACTTATTATACGATGGGAGAAGAAGGCATCCAGCTAACTTTGGAAGGTCCGGTTGTGCTGAAAATACTCAGCCGCTACATTTTCGACAGCAATATCGTCAACACGAACAATTATCGTTTTCGGGTACTGGATAACGACAAATTGGTAAATAAATTCACCGAAAGTGCCTTCAAATCGGAAAAATCCATTTTGAAGAACGACGAAACCAAAATTCCCTCCACCGGCGATGTGAACATCATCAAGCTGGATAAAGGGATGCACAGAATAAAAATAATGAATGGCTCCGTGAATCGGGACCT
>DAISYT010000365.1:0-2483 GCA_036825175.1 Candidatus Cloacimonadota bacterium | reverse complement strand
TCCGTTGCAATTGGTTGTGATAGCCATCCGCTACGATTACATTCATGTAACTTCTCCGATTAACACTGATGAAAATGGTAACCACGTCTCAGCGGGAATCTGTTGTTAGAAATTGAACATAAAATTGCAGCCGATAAAGAGAATGATGTTTTGAGAATAACTTCAGCACCGATAGCACTCTGATTTTATCAGAAATATTCTTCTCATCTTCGCTTCTTCGCTTCATCGCTTCTTCTCACCTTCTCATCTTCCCATGTTCTCATGTTCTCATGTTCCCATCTTCCCATCTTCGCTTCATAATAGAAGATTCACTTGACACATAAACGCAATCCCAACCAGCTTCTCGCCGGGGGTAAGAAAGAAATGAAGAAAGTAATTTTGCTCTTGGTTATGTTTTTTTGTTTGGAATTGATCGCAGATAATCCTCTGCAAAATTGTGGTTTTCCCGTTCCCAAAACAGATTTCGATCCGCGAATTTATAATTGTCTGAAAACCGATATTGCTCCCATCATCGACGGGCAAATAAACGATGAAGCCTGGCAAAAGGCTGATTGGACGGGTAGTTTCGTCGATATCGAAGGTGATCTGCAACCCCTTCCTACCATGGAGACGAAAGCCAAAATTCTTTGGGATGACGAGAATCTTTATTTTGCCGCCCAAATGGAAGAACCTCAGCTCTGGGCTACTTTGCTTCAGCATGATTCCGTCATTTACCGCGATAATGATTTCGAGGTTTTTCTCGATCCCGACTGGGATACACAAAATTATTACGAAATGGAAATGAATGCCTTCAACACGACTTGGGAATTACTCATCACGCAAACTTATTATGAAAAAGACTGTCACGCCATCGATGGCTGGGATATTGCCGGAATGCGTACGGCTGTGCATTTGAACGGCACTCTCAACGATCCGCAGGATACCGATACGGGTTGGACATTGGAAATTGCCCTGCCCTGGCAAGCTTTGGAAGAATGCTCTTCCCATAACGGAGCACCGGAATCGGGCGAGATGTGGAGAATGAATTTTTCCCGCGTGGAATGGGATTTGAATGTGATCGACGGCAAATACCAAAAACAGGAAAAGCCGGAACATAACTGGGTATGGTCGCCGCAAGGCATCATCGCCATGCACTACCCGGAAATGTGGGGAGTGCTGGTCTTTTGCGAAGATCGATCTCAATTTCAAACCGAGATTCCCCGCTTGCAATATGTCGATAAACTTAGAAAAATTTATTACATTCAAAAAGGCTATTTCCAGCAGCACAATTGCTATGCCACGCTTGCTCAGCTGGCTGCGATTCCCGGTTATAATAACATTGTTCAAGGCTTCTCCATCTTTCTCACGCCCAACGGATACGAAGCGCTTTATCAGGATGAAAACATGTCTTGCACCGTGCGTCAGGACCGAAAAATGACTTTCAGGGAAAATTAATGCAATTCTCTGCCTGGATGTATCCGGTTTCTCCCGATTTCGATTGGCGTAAAAAGCTGACGGAATTAACCGAGATCGGCATCGACAGAATTTTTTATGAAGGAAGGAATTTAGAACCGGCATTGAAAGCTGCTACCGATTTACCCATCGAAATTCATAAATGGCTGTGGATCGTGAATCATCCCGATCCGCCATTATATCAGGAAAAACCGGAACTTTTCATGGTAAACAAAAAGGGTGAAAACTGCGCCTTCCAACCGCCTTATGTGAATTATTATCGTTGGCTGTGCCCCAATAATCCGGAATCATTGGAAGAGATATTCACCTCGATTAAACCATTTTTGCAAATCGACGAACTTGCCGGAATTCATCTGGATTACATCCGCTACCCGGACGTGTTTCTGCCGGCAGGATTGCAAGCCGATTACGGATTATATCAAATCTCGGAAATGCCGGAATTCGACTACTGCTACTGTCCACACTGTCTTTCTGCTTTTCGGGCGCAAACCGGTTGGAATGCCAAAAATTTGCGTTCTTCCACCGAAAAAGAAGCCTGGCGTAAATTTCATTTGGATAGCATTTCCCATTTGGTACAAGAAATCTGCGAAATGATCGACACCAGCGGCAAGCAAGTTACTGCCGCTGTCTTTCCTTCTCCTTCCGAAGCTGCCCGATGCGTGCGACAGGATTGGCGGGATTGGCCTCTCGATGCGGCTTTTCCTATGTTATATCACACATTTTATCATGAAAATATCGACTGGATCGGCGAGATGATCGAGCTTTGCCGGCAGGAATCCAGGATTCCCCTTCACGCCGGAATTTATCTTCCCGGTCTTGCGGCTGCAGATTTCAGGAAAATCATCGAAATCGCACACGAAAGCGGTGCTGCCGGTGTTTGTTTATTTCCGTCCGACCGGATTTCGGAACCAATCAAGGAGATTATAAAAGATGCCAAATCAAACTAAAATTCCCTGGCAGGAACGCCCGCAAAATTGCCGGAATCTTCTCTGGCGTTATGAAGGCAATCCCATCATCAAAAGGGATCATAT
>DAISYT010000364.1:0-2484 GCA_036825175.1 Candidatus Cloacimonadota bacterium | reverse complement strand
CATTTCCAAAGACATGATCACCCGTCCGATCTGATCTTGGAATTCCGGGAAAACGACCTGATGCTGTGTTTCCCGAAAATCGACAAAAATAGCTTGCTTATCGACAGCCTGCACATGAATCGGCTGTTTCATCTCGATGGCTTTATTAATGAATTTCAGATGAATATCGCCCAACAGAAGCGAAGTGGTCTGTTCGGAAGTTTGCCCTCCCATAGCCAATCTAACCGGATAAGACTGCATCTCGGCGATGAAAAATTTATCGAACACGATTTCATCTTCGATCTTCAAAGTTATTTCCGAACCGCCGATAACCTGATGGATTTTCAGATAGAATTTTTTGAAATCGTCAGCCTCGTAATCGCTGCGGAATTCGACAGGAGAAAGTATTTTCTTAATCTCTTTTCCATTCCAATGCAAAGAAATTTCCCGCTGCGGGCGATCATAAAAATTGCCGTCCGAACCGAACCAAAGAGTAGTTGGTGGATCACAAATATCAAATCCGACCGCGAAACTGCCTTCGATATTCGGTTCCTGCCATTTATCCAAGTTTAGGTTCAGACTATCGGCAGAAAAAATATCGGAATTCAAAAAAGCAACGCCGCAACCTTCCGCACCGAGAGTAATAAACATGTTCCAATCCAATTCCACGTCCGCATATTTTTTGTTATCGAGTTTTGGAAAAACAACCACATTTTTCTGATGATCCTGACGGTGCCCTGCCAGTAAATAACAGATATTATGATCGATCAGCGGCTCGTAGTGTTTGCCGTATTGATAAAAAATCAGGCTGCTGTCCGGCTGATCGAAATTCCAGGTTTGCTCGATTGCCGAAAGCGAGAAGATCATAAATACAAAAACAAAAAGTGTTATTTTTCTCATTTTTCCTCCGTTGGTTGGAAAGTTGTTCTATAAGTTTTGCTGTACAGAATTTAATTTTAGCCGGTAGTCTTTCATATTTTTTTCATAAGCATTTAAACCTTGAAAAGGTGATAAAGAATGGATGCCTCTGATCGTACCCTTTTCAAGGGTTATTTACTTTATTACCAATCCATTTCCCACTTCCACAACATACGCTTTGCCACCGACTTTTTCGATTGCTGCGGCTACTTTCTGCGGATGATTGGGAGCATAGGCAAACATGCAGCCACCTCCACCGGAACCATTGATCTTTCCGCCCAAAGCTCCGGTATTTAAAGCCACTTGTAGCATCTTTTCGATCTTTGGAGTGCTGATATTCAGATTGTCCCGCAGATATTTGTGATGCTCGGAAAGCATTCTTCCAAGTTTTTCATGATCTATATTTTCCTGTTCCATCAGAATTTTGGCTTTTTGACAGATGTCGCGGTTAATCAGCATTCCTTGTATCACGATAAATTCCTGAGACGTAAGAATGCTTTTATATTCGATCAATTTCTCTAAAGGAAAATCTACAAACGAAAACCGCGGATAAACTGATTTGATATTTTCTGCTGCCTTCAGCGCCGGAATTTTAGTTCGATTCAGAATTTGCAGTGTATCTTTGGGTTGCAGTGAATCGCCCAGCACAAAGCTTCCCAGTTTGGCAGATAATCTGGTGATTAGGTCGTTGTCCGCAAAATCGATGTGTAACACACCACCCACCGCCGTAGCGATCTGATCCATTTTCCCGCAAGGTTCAGCGAATTCCACGACTTCCGCTAAATGGGAAAAGGTGGCAACCTGTTCCGGTTCTTTCCATTCCGGTAGCGCATTTTCTCCGACTTCCAACAGAAATCTGCACCAGATATTGTTCAAAGCGGAAGATGACGAGGTGCCGGAATTGATGGGAATTTTGCCCTTTATCGTGCAATTCCAACCTCGTTGCCAGCGGATTCCTTGCCGGAAAAGCACATTGAAAACGCTTTTGAAATAATCACGCTGTTTGGCATAACCGAATTCTTTTTCTTCTGAAAAATCCAGAAATTCAGTTGTACCGATATCGGGTAAGTCGATCTGAAAAATCTGATCTCGACGCGGTGTGGCGATAAGTTCCACTCGCAGACTGATAGCGGCTGTAACGACCGGCAGATTAAGATAGTCCTGGTGTTCGCCAAACAGGCAGATACGACCGGGAGCGGAGATGATGATTTTTTTCATTTATTTGCTCACTGATTTTCACGGATGGACACGGATAAAGTTCCATTTCCTGTTTGTGGTTCTTTTTCGGTCACCACAGGCTTGCGCCAGTGGATAATCACATCCAACTGCTTCGCAGTTTTGGAAACGATTCTTATCGACAAGTTATTTTCTCCAATCACCCCAACGGGGTGTAATTTGAATATCCACACGTAAAACGTGTGGTAAATTGAAAAATGAACTCAGCAACCCTGAAGGGGTTGAACTGATTCTTGAAATCATATATTCTTTTCATTTCAATTGAATCGCTTTGCGGTTCTCGCTTTTCTCTACCTGTCACCACAGGCTTGCGCCAGTGGATAATCACATCCAACTGCTTCGCAGTTTTGG
>DAISYT010000363.1:0-2492 GCA_036825175.1 Candidatus Cloacimonadota bacterium | reverse complement strand
TGCTTCCCATATTGGCAGAAGTGGTGATTTCAGCACCCAAACCTGCCACGTTTTCTGATGTTATTCCACTCAAATCGCGGGTGGTTTGAATTGTACCGCTGCCGGTAATCCTGCCGTTAGCGGTTTCACTGAGTGTTGCTGTTGAACTGAGTACAACATTCTTTCCATTCAGGTCGAGATTTCCGGATGTAACGTTGAGCTGAGAGTTAACGGTAAGATTATTGCTCAATGTTATACCGGAAGCATTTTCTACTGTCAGTTCCATGACCGTGGATGGCAGACCATTGCCTGTTATCTGGGCTAAAGTACCGTTATAATAGTACTTCCCGACTGTAGAGAAAGTACGTGTGCCGCTGCTTTGAATATTGCCACTGCTGCCGGAAGATGTAATTCCGTCCGGAGAGCCGAGGATCAGCCAGGCATAGTCCGCATTCTGGAACGTCCCGCTGTTGGAAAATACATTCGAGCCGCAATTTAATGTAGCGTAATTGGTGAATGATGTGGCATTCGAGGAAAAATTCCGGCCATTGCGCAGGGTCAGACTGTTTAGGCGCGTTGCATTATAGCTGATAAGCCCAAGGCTTGCCAGGGCATTGCTGCCATCGTCAAGGAGCATATTTGATGAAGCTCCGTCCAGAATAATGATCGCGTTGTCATCTTTTATATCAACACCATATGGCGTCTCGAACCGGAAAGTGCCCTTCAGATCGTAAGTTCCTCCGTTCAATCTGGGAGAGCCGCTGTTATGATCATAATTCGTGAATGTGGAACCTCCATCCAGACGGAAGGTTCCTGTTTCAACTTGCAGAGTCCCATTATTCGTAAAACTCACATAATCAAAGGTCGATGTTCCACTGCCGGTAGATTTTTTGATCAGTCCGTCGTTAACAACCGTATACAGACCGGCTCCTCCTTCCTCTCCGTCCAGCCAGACATCATTTTGAATATCGAATACACCCGTGCTTTTATTATTAATTGTTTTACCTCCACCACCCACAGCACCTGATCCCGTCCAGGTAATGGTACCGTAGTTTTCGAGAAGATTTGCTCCACTTGGATAATAATAGGTTTTTCGATTATCGCCGCTGATGTTCAGATTTCCCCCGGCACCGACGATGATAGTTCCCGTATTGAAATTTCCGGTGCTTGTCCATTCAAATGTTCCGTTGATCGTAAGTTTTCCTGCACCACCAAACTTAGCATCACCGGAGAGTTTAAATGTGGCGTCCGTACCGATCACTGTTCCGTTCGTACTCCCGTTCACGAAGATATCGCCGCCGGTAATCTCAAAAGTCCCGGTGCCGTTGATCACGGAGCCCTCGTTGAAATTGTGATCGGAGTTATCCTCCGTCAGGATATTCGCTCCCGATGCAATCGTAAAGGTACCGGTATGCGTTCCGTCCACATAAGCTGTGAATTTCAAGGTACCGCTTTGCACATCGACCGTTCCAGTATTGTTGAAAATCATTTTGTATACGGTGGTCGTTCCCGTGCCGGTCTTTTTTCTGAAAGTTCCGGCGTTATTAAAAACAGGCTTATTACCCGAACTTAAGTCATTCCTGTGATATATTGACTCATTTGTAGTCGCTTCAAATACACCGCCCTCCAGATTGTTGAACGTGCCGTTATAATACATCACAAATGCCACACTTGATTTGGCAAAATTCACGGTTCCGGCATTATTGACCACGCCATCCCAATTGATTCTGCACTCGCCGCTGCCCGCCATATTCATCACACCGCCCGAAGCAATATTGAAATCAGTGTTGGTAATATGACCGCTGTTCCAGTTGCAGGTTCCGTTGATGACGGTTTTACCGGTACCGGTTAAGCCTTCTCCTCCGTTAGAAACGACATGACTCAGGTTCATTGTGCCGTTCACGTTCAGATCATCACCGCTGCCGTTATTAATGGTCAGACTTTCCGAACTGCTTAGATCCACTGTTAATATTCCACCCTCATCCACAACGGTCTGATCGATAGTCAACGTCGAATTAACCGTGACTGTATGACTGTTCAGGATGGTTACCACGCCGGATCCGCTGTTAGGTGTTGTTCCCGCATCCACCCATGCGCTGCCGTTGTAAGTCTGCCAGGTGGACGTGGCTGTCCAGTTGCCACTTTCTTTGGAACGAAAGTCGCCGGAAGTTTGAGCCAACAAACTTACCGTTACTACAAAAAACATAGAAAATAATAAAAAATTCTTCATGGATTTACCTCCCTTAGTAAATCAAATTCGTTTTTTGTAATTCATAAGTTACTGTAAAAAGTTAAATATAACCATGGTAATTATCATTATTACCTCCTGAATATCTTATCGTCATTCTGGCGAAGCTTGAGCGAAAGCTGGTCTCTTTCATTCACCTTGATGAAGAATGACCCAACCTGGAAAAGGCTTAATGACAGAAATATACCGACGGAAGCCATTTTCCAGGAAATGGTCATTGCGTCCGGCAACTGCCGGAGGCTTTTTCTCCTGCGAAGCAATCTTG
>DAISYT010000362.1:0-2504 GCA_036825175.1 Candidatus Cloacimonadota bacterium | reverse complement strand
ACCGCCGTTACTTCGCCAAAATCCTGCATCACCAGATCGACGATCTGAGCTGCTTCCCCGGCTTGCATAAAATATAGCGGGAAACCAAAAACATAAACGTTGAACTCACCGGAACTTTTTTGAGCGCAGACGGCATTTTCCCAATCCGGATCATCGATTGAAGAATCATAAAGATAGACCGGTTCGGCGCCGGTGAGAGGGGTAAATTTATTCACATATTGCAGATGACCATTCCAGATGGGAAGCGGAACTTTGTTCGTATCCACGGCAATATCGGGAAAATCATTCTGCCCGAAGGCTCCGCAAAAATCCGCATTCTGATTGGTGAAAGGATCGGTGAAATTCAAATAATATTCCAGGAAATTCGTTTGCAGATTATAAAGCATTTTCCAGGAAGAGATCAGCAAATTTCCGCCTGCCAGAAGATAGCTTTTCACGTTGTAAAGATTGTTTTCAAACGGGAAAGTGGCAACGTCATCCGTGTGCCAGATGAGCGTGGAATACCGGGCGATTTCGGTTAGCGGCGGCAAGCCGCTTTCATTCACATCCCAACTGTCGTAGCCATACGTTCCCAAAATCTGATCGTAAAAATCGTCCACTTCCTCGTCGGTGGGAAAAAGGGAACTGGCGGGATAATCTTCTGTTCCATCCACCAGCAAAATACCCTGATCTAAAGTGAAATCGACCGGGATCAAAGAAATTTCGTTGGAAAATTTACTGATGTAATTTCCTGCCGGATCGGACGCAGCTGCGATTTTGTAATAATACTGCTGTCCGGCAACGACATCCGCATCATAGTAGAAAGTATCGCCGATCGGATCGGGATTCAATTGAACGTAATCTTCACCTTCCAACTTGCGATAAACATTGTAGCCGGCGATTGCCGGATCGAAGAAATCCGACCAGGTAAGAACGGCAGAACCTTCCCGGCTTCTGTCCACTTCATCCAGCTCGGGAATCTGCTCCAGATAATCATTATCCAAGACCCAATTCTGCGGATCCCACACAAAATCGGTAACCGACCCGGAAAATGCCTGCGTATGATAATTGAAGCCTTCCGAAGCCCACAGGCGGGAATTCGTATCGTTAACGGAAAATGGCACATACATGGAAAAAGGATCGCCCTGAGTGCCCTGGGAATAGAGCGTGATTCTTATCGAATCCAGAGTGGCGGAAGTGTAATAAGCATAAGTATAGGCTGGACGTCCGTAATTATAATACCACTCGTCGAAAAACCAATCCATGTCGTATCCGGCTACAGATTCGGCACAATTCTTCAAATCTTCGGTAAGAACGTTCCCATAAAGCAGAGCAGGATTTTGAAAATAATATTGCATCAACTCAAAAAAATCTTCATCGCCCAGCACGCCGCGCAGCATGTGCACCGTCCAGGAACCTTTGTTATAAACCACGCTGTCGAAAATATGATTTGCTCCCAATGATTCATCGCGGTAAAGACATTCGTCCAGAGCGCTGCCGGTGTCTTCCTGATCCATGTATTCCTGCAATCCGGCGGCTCCGTACAGATGTTCCGCCCACAAAGCTTCGCTGTAAGAAGCAAAACCTTCCTTCAGCCAAACATCGCTCCAGGCTCCGATGGAAAGACAGTCGCCTGCCCAGGAATGACTCAGTTCGTGGCAAACCGTATATTCTGCTGCCGCATCGCCGATGTAGCTGGATTCAAAAGAGGTGCAGGTTTGATGCTCCATCGCCAATGCGCCCAAATTGGTGCAGGTGGCGTGTCCGTATTTTTCATTCAGGAAGGGAAAAATGCCGTAAGTATCGGAAAGGAAGGTGAGCATATTTTCGCATTGATCGTACAAAGCAATGCTGGCAGTGGCTTGTTCCGGATAATAAAAATTATCCACCGGCATCTGGTTGCTGTCGTATTCCCAAACGAAAGAATCGATTTCGTAATTGGAGATGGCGAAGGAAGTAAGATAGGTGGCGATGGGATAAGCTTCGTGCCATTTGCTGGTTTTGGTGCCGTTGCCATTATTGATTTCTTCCTGCAAAATGCCGTTGGAAGCGCTGATATAAGCTTCGGGATAGGTGAGCCAGATATCCAGAGAATCCGGTTTATCGGCAGGAGTGTCTTTGCAGGGCCACCATTTGCGGGCGCCTTTGGGAGAAACCATCGAAAAGACAACCGGTACGTTATTGTGTTCCTGGAATTTGATGCCGTCTTCCAAATCGGTATTGGCAGGATAGCCGGAATATTGAAATTCCAAAGAGATCGATTCTCCGTTGTTATAGCTCCCATCCAATTCGATAGTTATAATCCCATCCTGATGCGTGAAAACCATATTTTGGGAATTCATCAAAATGTTATCGACGCTCAAACCGTCGGTGAAATTTATCTGAATGGAAGAAGTATTATCTTCCAAAATCAGACAGTTCATCACAAGAGAAGATGAAATGTATTCGTTGTCAAAATCCAGTGAAATATCGATGAAATAATAAGTTACATCGTAGTTTTCCATCTCTCGGTCATTTTCGGTAAA
>DAISYT010000361.1:0-2507 GCA_036825175.1 Candidatus Cloacimonadota bacterium | reverse complement strand
CACGATAAGTTTTGGCATCGGCAGAAGTCGTGGCAGCATCGTAATCGTCGAAAGCCTTGTCTCCCAGCATATTGCAGAAAACTCCCGCTACGGTGCAAAGTCCGGCTCCAGCCAATCCATACCATTTATAGGAACTCCATCTATCCGCCTTGTAGAGATTACTACCCTGATATAATTCCATTTCTAAAGTGATATTTTTCTTTTCATCTTTATCCAAAGTGAGTTCCATGCTTTGGGAATTATAACCGGGACAACTGACCTGCACAAGATTCCTGCCCATGAAAACCTGGCTGGTTAAAGGAGTGGTACCTTTCAACGAATCATTGATGCACACCTGCGCTCCCTCTGTGGCTGGAGGGGCGCTGTTCACGGTTAAACTGGCATATTGAGGTTGAGGATTTAAAGTGAGAGTTTCCTTTTCTCCTGCGATGCAGGTAGCTTGCTGGTAATCTCGCAGATACTCACCGTTCCTGGCTTCAAAATAATGCTGACCAGCCGTTAATCTGATAAATAAAGAATCGGTTCCTTTATATTGGTCATCTATAAAAAGCTTTGAATTTTCTGCTTTCAGAGTAACTTCTGCAAAATTAGAAGTCAAAGTTAATGTTTTCTCGATGGATTCACCGCTTCTTATGATCACCTCTGTTTCTGTGCCGATCCACATTTCTTTTTTCACTTTTATCGTGTGTTTCCCGATGCCAATTTTGGAATCATGAAAGGGAGTTCTTCCAACTTTCTGATCATCTATAAAAAGTGTGGCATCTTCTTCCGGCAGAGTTGTTACCGATAGCTCTCCATAAGCATAATCCAAGGTGTAAAATAAATTCAGAGAATCACCCAAATTCACACTAAGATTATTGACCAAAGGAAGGTAATCCGGGCTTTTCAATTTGAGCAGATATTGTCCGTTCCCGATCTGATAATTTACGACGGGCGTCATACCGATCAGGTTCTCATCGAGGAATACACCGCAATTAGAGGGTTCGGAATTTACGGAAAGCAAACCGAATTTGGGTTGCAGCACTATATCGGAAAATTCATGGAAGCCAGCTTCATCTACATGAATTGTGGTAGTGAAAGACTGATAATTTTTCTTCGTAATGCTGAGTTCGTGTGAGCCGGCAGGAACGCTGAATTGAAATGGTGTATTACCGATTTTTTGATTATCGATAAATATCTCGGCGTTTTCCGGTTGAGAAATGACATTTATAATTCCCGGTTTTGATGCTGTATTTCCGTCTGCAGGTACAATCTCTGCCGCAGATAATCCCCATAAACTGAATAATAATAAAATCCAGATCGTATTTTTCATTTATTCTCTCCAACTTATTATTCTGATTTTACAACCCGAAAACCGAGTTTGTTTGAGAAGGTGGCAGGTAAATTATGAGCCCGGAAGGCGACCCGGCAATCGCTATCGCCGGAATACCATCCTCCTCCTCTGACCACACGATAAGTACCACTTTCCGGACCGTTGGGATCATTGGTGGGAGAGCTGGAATAATAATCACTGTCATACCAGTCATTACACCATTCATTTACGTTTCCGCTCATATCGAAAATGTATATCTGGTTTGGAAATTTTGTGCAGACCGACTGACTTGAACTGCCGGAATTATTATAATACCAGGCAAAATCTCCCAGATTATCAGAAGTTCCGCTGTATTTGTAATCATCTTGCCAATCCGAACCACCGCGGGCAACATATTCCCATTCTGCTTCTGTAGGCAGCCGGTATCCGTTGGCTGTGAAATCACAACTCCAATCACTTAAATCATAACATGGAGTGTATCCTTCCTGTTGACTTCTAAGATTACAATAAGTTGCAGCATCGAACCAGGTTGTTCTTTCTACAGGATTATTATCTCCTAAAAAATTGGAAGGATTACTTCCCACCACCGTTTCATATTCCGATTGCGTTATTTCATGCTCGCTAATCCAAAAATTACTCAATGTTACATAGTGTAACGGTAATTCATTACTGTTACCTTCATTATAATGATCACCCATTATAAAACAGCTCCCTTCTATCAGAACCATACCTGAAAAAGGATTCGGTGTAGTGAGTGTGACCAAATTGGAATAAGAGGAATTATAATTCTGATAATAAGCAAAAACCTGATATGATAATTCCTCACACATATTTAAGTTATGATCGGTCCATTCATTGGTTCCCACAGGAATAATCTCTGATAATAGTGTGCCGTTTTTTACAATTCTGTAACCTTCTAATCCTGGGATAGGATATGTCCAGGAAAGGTGTATATCATATAATCCGGTGGACAAATATTCGATGGCAGCCGTTAAATCCTCCGGTGCAGGGAAAGTGTTATTTATTCCGACAATAGAAGTATAGTCGGAATTATAGTTATAATAAAAAGCACAAACTCTGTAGAAAATCAGAGTATTAATTTCGGCAGATGTGTCAGTCCAGGTTTCTATGTTTTCGCCGACGCTGCCATAACCGATCTGCCAATCGTCTGCACCCACTTTTTTATCGATAATAA
>DAISYT010000360.1:0-2518 GCA_036825175.1 Candidatus Cloacimonadota bacterium | reverse complement strand
TATTCGCTCCCTGTTAAGGGAGCTGGCTCCGAATTCATTTCGGAGACTGAGGGTTAACTCCTTTTTTGCCACAAAGCCACAAAGTCACGAAGGACACAACAAAAGGTAAATCCCCTCTTGAGATTTATAAGCCTTTGGCTTAGGGGTGCGGTCATCCAAAGGCTGATAAACTTTAGCCGCGGGGTGTGTTTACGTCGTTCTTACGAAGAATCTCATTTCGCCACCGAGTTTCACCGAAAGAACACCAAATTCTTTTCCTTATTCGCTCCCCTGTTAAGGGAGCTGGCTCCGAATTTATTTCGGAGACTGAGGGTTTATTGAAGTCGTGCCGCACCGATGGCGCTTCGGTTTATCGGTTTTACTTTTCCAGGCGCTGACGCACCTGGCTACATTATTTCGCCTCGCTGAGGCTTTCCAATTTTGCTCCCCTGTTAAGGGAGCTGTCCCGCACCTAAATTCTATAAAGGAAATTTAGGTGCGGGGCTGAAGGTTTTTATCCACAAATAAACAAAACAGAAAACAAACACACCTCACGACTAAAATCATACCCATCGCAAGAGGGGATTATATCAGAACAAAACTATTCTTTGTGTCCTTTGTGTCTCCGTGTCTTTGTGGCTATTTTTTCTCTTTCTCCGGTACTTCAAATTTTAGTTTTATCACAATCGGTCGATGATCGGTAATATATTTGTAGCGTGCATCGTCCCCACCTTCCATGAATTTATCCACCGTAACCACTTTTACGAAGTCACCTCCGTCAGCAAATTCGTCGTAAAGTTCGTTGGAAATAAGAATATGATCCAGATGACCGCGGTATTTCCAGTAGGGATAACTCCAATCGGCGCTGTCGTTGGCAGCGATCTGATAATCGACGAATTTGTACTCGTCCGGTTTAGCGAGGAAGGGAGTAAAAACATTCACGGAATCGGCATCACAAAGCTGATCGTTCATATCACCCAGCATGACCACATTGTCGTTCGGATGATTTTCTTCGATCCATTTATCCAATTTTCCCGACGCTTCCAGGCGGCGTTCCCGGCTTTCTTTATCTGTTCTGGCTTTGTAATGGTTGTCGATAATAACCAGTTTTTGATCGTGATAGTAGCATTCCATCACCAGCGGATAACGTGGGAACGGTTTATAATCGCCGTAAAAAATCTCATAGATTTTATCGACACCGATTTGATCGGTTTTGTAGATGAACGCCAGTTCCTGCTTCCAGTAATTGCGATTTGCCCGGTAGCCGCTCCAGTTGTGTTTATCCAATTTATTCAGTTCATTCACGAGGCAGAAAAACGCCGAATCGCTTTCGATTTCCTGCAAAGCAGCGATATCGGGGTCGATGGCATCGATCACTTTGGCAGCATAATCGATGGTAAATTCGCTTTTAGGAAAATTCTGGATATTCCAACCCATGATCTCCAAAGTCTGTTCCTCTCCCACCGCCAGTTCATTGTACTCTATTTTGGGAAGTCCCTCGCTCCAGAGTAAAGCGGAAAACAAAATACAAAGAGCAACAAAGAATTCTTTCATAAATTTATCCTCTTCTAATCTCGAAAGGCAAGATTGGATTTTTTTATTTCATTAACAGCATTTTATGAGTTTTGATGATTTCGCCGGCTTTGAGTCTGGCAAAATAAATTCCGCTGGAAACCGGTTTGCCATTTTCAGCGGTGCCGTTCCAGGTAACAGTATTGGAGTGTGTCCGGCAGCTGCCGGACGCTGCTGCAAAAGAATTGCAGCAGTCCAAAGTCTTCACTTTCTGACCTTTGATGTTGTAGATTTCAAGAGTCGCAAAGACGGAGCTTTGCGTTACGCTAAAAGTAATCGTCGTGCTGGGATTAAACGGATTCGGATAATTGGAAAGTTCAATCTGAGCCGGAGTAACGGCATTCGGATCGGTGGAGTAAGGATTCAGCATCAAGTCTAACGAATTATACACATTCAATCTGCCACCGGAAACGGTAACATTTTCCAATGTGGGCACAATATCGACGCCATCCAAAAGGTATTGTTTTATTTCCAGACATTTGGTAGGATCGGCTGCATATTCAGTTAAAAATTCTTCCGTGGCGGCAGAGAACATCAATGCCACGGCTCCCGCCAGATGTGGTGCTGCCATCGACGTTCCGGTTTTATATGAATAGCTGTTCGCCTGATTGGTGGAATAAACGCTGGCACCCGGCGCACCCAGATCGATGCAGGTTAAACCGTAAGCTGCCATAGAGTGTTTTACATCGTTGTTGGTGGTGTTGGTAACCGTGATCAGATAATCGCTTTCACAGGCAGTCGGCATGTCGTGCACCTGATCGATATTGACGTTGGCATTCATGGTGGCAGCAGAGCTGAGAACGCCGGCAAGTCCCAATGAATCATAAATTGCACACCAGAGCGGGTAGTTGGTGGGATTGCCGTAATCCACTCCAAAAGAAGCATTGGTGGAAATAACGAAAGCTCCGAATTCGCCATTGGTTTCATTCCATAACTGACGCATTTCCAGCACATAACCGTAGCCTTC
>DAISYT010000359.1:0-2520 GCA_036825175.1 Candidatus Cloacimonadota bacterium | reverse complement strand
TCATACTTTGTAACATTCTTTCTACTTCGTTACAATCATTCATCAATTCTGTATGTTTCCCTTTTGAAGTATAGCTCAAATCCAAAGACATATCTAACCAGACTTCTGTTTCGGAAGCCTCTCCTAAACAATCAATTAATTTACTGATAAATGATTTTGGATATTTTCTTTTAGGCCATGCTTCTGCAATATTACCTGGAATTGATCTTGATGATCTGCGTATCTGGTCAACTAAAGAGTATTTCTCTTCCATTGGAAAGGTCTTTGTTACTTCGAATATCTTAAGAGCAAGTTTATACGATTTCTGGTACACAATCAAATCACGAAATCCTTTATACTCTTTCATTTATCTCCCGAACCACTTTCTACTTTCTACCTACTACTTACTATTTACTTTTTACTACTCAAAGAGCAGCAATATGCCCCTTCCCTACGCCTTTTACTGTACAACCGAGTTTCTTATATTGCTTAATCGTTTCGTCGCTAAGGAAATTGGAACAGTCGATTATAAGTGGTTTTGTCCCGCATTTTTGCACTAAATCTGCCGGTTGAATATTGCGATATTCGGAATGCCCGACCGCAAAAATCACCACCTGAGCACCGGGTAAAACTTCATTCAAATTATTATGAACTTCTTCCGTTTCCAGCTCTGCCCAATATTCCACGTATGCATCGTGACAAAGCACTTTCGCCCAATTCTCCCGCAGCAAACGCACTAAAGTAAAGGAAGGTGAATGCCTCGTATCGCCTAAATCTTCCAAATAAGAAACGCCCAGCACGGTAACATGGACATCCCGCAATTCGGGGATGTCTTCTTTGATCAGATCGATTGTGTGCGTAGGCATCGTGTCGTTCACATTCACTGAATTTACGGCGATGGCGAGAGAATCATCGATATCGAAAACTTCTTTCATCGCCCAATTTGCCAGCACAGGGTCTTTCGTCAGGCAATATCCACCCACACCCAAACTGGGACGTAACAGGTTGTCATGTGTTCCTTTTCTTTTGCGGATAGCATCTCTCACTTTAAAAATATCGACTCCAATTTTTTCGGCAAAACGAGCCCATTCCAAAGTAAGAGCGATATTGGTGGCACGGTAGGAATTTTCCATTACCTTTGCCATTTCGGAAGCATTCGTGCTTTCCAATTCGGTGAGAGGATACTTTTCCACATTCAAAACATGAGAAAGAAATTCACGAGCCATTTTACGGCTCTTTTCATTAACTCCTGAAAATACACGCCAGAAATCACGAATAGAACTTACATATTTGGCGCCCGGCATAACTCGTTCATAAGAATGAGCCACCAAAGCAGGATGTTTGGTAATATCGATACCGCGTTTAACAAATTCTTCTTCGATGATCGGTTTAACGATTTTTTCGCAAGTTCCGGGTGGAACGGTTGTCTCCACCAGCACCAGACAATCAGGATTGATATTTTTACCTAATGTCCTCATTCCTTCACGAAAATGAGTAACATCGCAATAACCTCTTTCCGCCTGCCCGAAAGCAGGTTTAGTGGCATCCAGTTGAATATCCACCACCACAACATCCGCCACCTGATAGGCTACATCGTGCCAGGTAGCGCGGAAGTTCTGCTTCTGATTTACACAGCGTTTAAAAAGCTCCGGTACTTCCGGATCGGAAGAACTGACCGGAGGTTTCCCGGAATTAATGACCGGTACTTTCCAGAATGATCTTTTGGAAGGTCTTTGATGACCATGCACAAAATAATATGGATTGCCATTTTTATCTTCGGCGTCGGCAACCACGATCGCCATGACACAACCCACAAAACCCATGCCCTGGACTGTGACGATTTTACGTCCTAATTTACGCTGCGCTTCTGTTATGCGCAGCACTTCTTCTTTTTCTACGACATTCTCCTCAGGATCCGGTAAGTAATATTCCGTTCCGTCGGGCGCTAAGGAAAAATTCGGCATAAAAAAACTCCTCAAGATTTTTATTTATAAATATTATGAAATTAATGATTTAAAGTCTTAAACATAATGGTATTAGGAGGTGTTGGGTCAATACGGTTGAGAGAATTCCTCAGAATGACTGGTACACACCCCCACGGCTAAAGCCGTTACCCCTCTCAAGAGGGGATTTGTGTCGGAATGCCAGTATTGCTTCGCAGTAGAAATGTAAGAAAAATAGCTCGCAATGACGATATCCTTGAAAATGGCTTCTATCGGGAGACTTCTGTCACTAAGCCTTTTCAAGGTTGAAACTGACATCCCAAAGATTTCCAGAATATTCATTTTCTTGGAAAAGTATTCTTCGTCAATACGATTGAAAGAATTCCTCAGAATGACAATGGGAAAGTACCGTCATGTTGAGGCATTCGTCTTGCTATTTTTGATGAAACATGAATAATGGTCATTGCGAAGTCCGATTTATCGGAGTGAAGCAATCTGTTTTACATTTTTAGATTACTTCGTCGCTGACTCCTCGCAATGACTATATCCTTGAAAATGGCTTCTATCGGGAGACTTCTGTCACTAAGCCTTTTCAAGG
>DAISYT010000358.1:0-2539 GCA_036825175.1 Candidatus Cloacimonadota bacterium | reverse complement strand
TTTCCGGCGGTATGAAAAAACGGGCAGCTTTAGCCAGAGCCATCGCTCTCGATCCTGATATTCTCTTTTGCGACGAGCCTTCCGCCGGACTCGATCCGCTTACCAGCGCCGCTCTGGACGCTCTCATCCTGAAATTGAAAGACCTGCTAAAAATGACCATCGTCATCGTAACGCACGAACTTGCCAGCATTCATCGGATTGCCGACCGCATCATTTTTCTGGATAAAGGCAAAATGTTATTTTCCGGAACTTTGCAGGAAGGCTTACAATCGAAGGTTCCGCAGGTGGCAGAGTTTTTCCGTGTCGGGAAATTCTGAGATTCTATATGAACAGACCACGATTTTTACTGACGGAGAATCTGAACAAATTAGCCAGATTTTTGCGCATGTTGGGCTATGATGCCGTCGTTTATAAAAGCATTTCCAGCCAAAAGATGATCGATCTGGCGAGCAAGGAAAGAAGGATTTTACTCACCCGTTCCCACAAAACAGCCAAATCGAAGATTCATTTCTCCCGCATTCTGATTAAATCGGTGATGCCGGCAAAACAACTGCAGGAAATCGCTTCGTATCTCGAAATCGAAGATAATTATCTGTTCACACGCTGTTTGAATTGCAATAAACATTTGTTCGAGATCGAAAAACAAAAAATCTCCGATCTCGTTCCCGATCCTGTTTTCCAAAGTTTCGACGAATTTACAGTCTGTCGTTCCTGCGGTAAAATCTATTGGAAAGGAACGCATTATACCGATATGAAAAAACAGCTGGCAGAAATCCTCGAATGATCTTGTTTGAAGGAAATCGAGAAAATCCTGTAGCGGATCGATAATTTTAAATTTGACAGTATAAAAATAGATTATTGAAGTGCTGTCAGAATTTTTTAGGGGGGGAAGTTGATGCGGAGAAAACCGATTATTTTCTTATTTCTTTTGTTTATTGTTACGAATTCTGTTTTTGCTCAGATTCAATCCGGACAAATGTTCCTGAGATTTGCCGGGAATGCCACCAGACGAATCGGTAAGAAAGATGACCTGAGTAATGTCAAAGCTTTGGGACAAGTTGCTTTCGGCTATTATTTTTCTCCGAAACTTGCCGTGGGAATCGAGGCAGGATACGGATTCAACACCATTCGTGATATGAATGAAACAGGTTGGTTCAAATATTTTTCTGAGAACGACAGCCTCGATCTGCGCACCGATTTTGTACCCGTTACGATCAATTTACGCTACAATCTCTGCCGCGAAAAATTTGTTATTCCGTATATCATGGGCGGTTTGGGGTACGATTATTGGGAAATAAAAGATACGAAAGCAGATTCGACGCTGGTTTCCAAGCGTAATTTCATGTCGGTAATCGGACTGGGATTTGAATTTGAATTCAGCCGGTCATTCGCTCTCGATCTGGGAGTGCGCTATCACAATCTTTTCGATCAGGATAAAGATATGGCGGGTGCGGAAAGTTACGGTTATACTTCCGATATTTCCGAAGGGCATTTTTCGATCGGTTTGGGTTTCTCGTTCCGCTTTGGCGGCTGGTTTGACTCCGATAACGATAAAATTAGCGATCGCCAGGATAAGTGTCCGCATCAGGCAGAAGATTTCGATGGCTTCGAGGATGATGATGGTTGCCCCGATATCGACAATGATCAGGATGGATTGAGAGACGAAGTGGAAACCAACACCGGCGTTTTTCGCAGTAAGAATGATTGCGGCACCGATCCCAATAATCCCGATAGCGATAACGACGGGCTGAACGATTATGAAGAAGTTTATAAATACAACACCAATCCGCTGCTTACCAACAGCGATGGCGACAGCATTTCCGATTTGGATGAGGTGCATAAATATAAAACGAATCCCGCTTTGACCGATACCGACAAAGATGAACTGAACGACGACGTGGAGATTTTTACCTATTTCACCGATCCCAACGTTCCCGATACGGATGGCGACGGTCTGGTGGATGGACGGGATAAATGTCCGCTCGAACCGGAAACTTATAACGGTTATAAGGATGACGATGGCTGTCCCGATGAAAAACCGGATACGATTTTCAGGAAGAAAACACCGGTTATTCTGGAAGGTGTGCAGTTTAAAACCGGCAGCGCCATACTTACGGAAGGCAGCAAAGTGAAGGTTCAAAGCGTGCTGAACACGCTGCTCAATTATCCGGAAATGCACCTGGAAATCAGCGGTCATACGGATAATACGGGTTCTCGTGCGGTAAATATCAAGCTTTCCAAAGCCCGTGCCGAAGCTGTGCGGAATTATCTGATCAGCAAAGGAGTGGAAGATTACAGATTACGTGCTATCGGTTTGGGACCGGATTATCCCATCGCTTCCAATAAAACCGCCGAGGGCAGGGCAAAGAATCGCCGCATCGAATTTTATAGAACAAAATAAAACATAAACACGGAGGAATAATGAAGAAATCCTTTTTTTTAATTTTTATTCTGCTGATCTGTTTGGGCTGCCTGTCGGCTCGGATTCAGGAAAAAAGTGCCTGGCTGGGCTTTCACGGCAGCAATATTAATCTGTTGG
>DAISYT010000357.1:0-2546 GCA_036825175.1 Candidatus Cloacimonadota bacterium | reverse complement strand
CCACCTCAATCTTATCTTGTTTATCACCGAAATTTTTAACGATCAGATTTTGCGAACAACCGGCAGCAAATTGGGTAAAAAAGGAATTTTTCTGCAGCCAGCTTCGATAAAGATCATATTGATATTTATTGGAAAAATCCCGCTGTTCGGGAGTAAATCCATAAATAATTGAAGTTAAGGACAGGAAAAGCAGCAGCAATTCCAGCCGTAATAAAATATTTCTAAATTTATTTGACATAACAAAACCACATCACATTTGTGAACGATGAAAAATTGATCGGTAAAACGGTCAACATAATCCGGCGCCAAGTTTGAGACTGCCGGAAAACAGGAGCGATTATGATGATAGCTGAAAGGGACAAGAGCCGAATCAAAGAATTCTTTGAATTAAGCGGAACCGATCATTCTTTGCGTAAATATCACAGACCGGTACTGGTGTATGAAGTTGCGGATGATAAAGTACATTATTCTCTCTGGGAAGAAGAAATTCTGGAACGTTTTGGTCTGGAAAATGTGGATGGTTGGGATAAAACCGAAAACATCGCTTTCTGCCCGGATTGGATGCGGGGTGAAGAAGAAGACGATGATGACGATTTGGACGACATCGATCTGGATGATGACGACGATGATTTTCACGTTGGCGACCTCTTTTACGACGATGAAGATTTGGACGACGATTAGAAGATAAATCTGCAAAGACTGATAAAATTTAAGGTTGCGGGGTTAAACCGCAACCTTTTATAATTTGAAGTTACAAATTACTAAATAAATTTATAAAAGAGTTCTATTCCGATGGGAATGGCTTTTTCGTCCGGCAGAAAATCGGAAGAATGCAGCCCGTTGGGTTGCCCGTTACTTGCTCCCAGCCAAAACAACAATCCGGGATATCTTTCGGCAAAATAACCAAAATCCTCACCCGTAAAAGTTTTTTCCGCCTCACTGAAAATCAGGTGTAATTCTGCTGCTTTCGTTTTTAATTTTTGATACAATTCCGCATTATTTATAACGTGTTTATAGAAACTTCCGTAATTTATCCTGTACTGAAGTTCATATTTTTGCGCACTTGTTTGGGCGGTATTTTCCAGTAGCGATTGCAGTTTTTTCCAATCGGCATCATTAAATGCCCGCATCGATCCTTCCAAAACACAATGAGCAGCGATGGCATTCATTACGGTACCTGCCTGCATCTTGCCAAAATGACAGATCGCCGTATTTTCTTCCGGGAAAGCTTCCTGAATGTTTTTTTGCAGATTCAGATAAAAATCGGCACCTGCCGCCAAAGCATTCCTGCCTTCCCAGGCACGAGCCACGTGAGCACTCCTGCCGATAAAATTCACTTCCACTTCCTGCGTATTGGAAAAGAAAATTCCGGCTTTCGACTGGATCGTTCCCACGGACATAAGTCCGTTCACATGCAAAGCAAAAGCTTCTGAGATTTCATACTCATCCAGGATGCCTGTTTCCAAAACCCGTTCCGCACCGCCGTGTCCTTCTTCTGCCGGTTGAAATAAAAAGAGAAGATTCTGATCGGGTCGTTGCTGCATCACCTTTTCGATCAGACCGAGCAGGATGGTCATGTGAAGGTCGTGTCCACAGGCATGCATTTTACCGGGATGCTGCGAAACAAACGGACAATCGTTCTCTTCCCGGATGGGCAGCCCATCGATATCCGCCCGAAAAAGTTTGTATGCTTTATTATTTGTTCGGTATTCCGCCAGAAAACCGGGAAAGGTAAAATCCCTGATGATCAATGTGGGAAATTGCGCCAATATCTGTTTTAAATAAGCGGTCGTTTCAAATTCCTGAAAACCGAGTTCGGGAATCTGATGTAACTTTCTTCTAATTTGAATTAAATCCATTCTCTTTCCTCATAAGAAAGAAAGCGAAAGAAGCGCCTTTTTTGTCAAATTTATATTTGCCTTTCACCTCGAAAAAAATTAGTTTGTTGTGTTAAACGAAAAAGGAGGTAGTAAGATGAAAAGATCGAACCTGATTTTGGTCTGGAATGACAAGAAAGAAGCGCTGCATATAAATAACTAATCAGCCCGACTGAAAAATATATCAAAAGGCTGCGAATAATTTCGCAGCCTTTTTATGCTCTTCAAATGCTATCAAACAGACAATCTACTTGACGCCAAAACCGATGTCGAATTTTTAATTTTTGTGTGGCTGCCCCCGTAGCTCAGCAGGATAGAGCAGTTCCCTCCTAAGGAAAAGGTCAGCCGTTCGAATCGGCTCGGGGGCGCCAATTTTTTATGTTATGAAATCCTCAAATAAAATATTAGGTTTCCATATCCTTGCAATTCCAGTAAAAAGTGATACTTAAAATTTCAAAAAGTGACAGCATGATTTCAATTTTAACATTATGTAAACCACTTCTCGGTCTGCTATCAATCTATTTTATAAACATTTAAAGCTATTTACAGCCCCAAATTGCAAGTGATTGCAGTTCTTCATAGATTTACTTCAAGTGATTGCAGTTCTTCTATTTTATGCCACCATATCTTCATAGTGAAAAAACGATTTTCATCATTACATAACTCTTT
>DAISYT010000356.1:0-2552 GCA_036825175.1 Candidatus Cloacimonadota bacterium | reverse complement strand
AGAAGAAAATCGGATGGTTGTCGGTTCTTGCTCTCTGTCTGGTGATGATAGTAGCTGTAATCATTAGCTCTTTCATGAGTAAACCGCTCATTCAGCTAACGGAACTCTTGGGTAGCGTGGGTGAAGGCAAACTGGTTCAGGGAAAGGTAATTAATACCCGTGATGAAATAGGTGTCCTGAGTAAAGCCTTCAATTCGATGATCCTGAAACTGATTTCCGACCGTGATCGAAGAGAAGCTGCCGAAGTGGCTTTACAGCAGAAGAACGAAACACTGGAAAAGGAAATTCAGCATCGCCATGAAATCGAAGAATCACTGAAAGACCGGAATCAATATATCGAGACGATCCTCGATAATATGCCGATCGGCTTTGCTTTGAATACGATCAAAGAAGAAGTTTTTCTCTATACGAATAAAAAGCACGTGGAGATTTACGGCTGGTCGAAAGATGAAATTAGAACCGTGAATGATATTTTCGATCACATTTTTACCGACCCGGATTATCGGGCTGAAATAAGAACGAGAATGAGGGAAGGCATTGCCACGGGCGATCCCAAGCAAATGCGATGGAATAATCTGAGGGTTACCCGCAAAGACGGAAAGCAGATTTATGTTAAAATAATCGACATTCTGCTTCCGGAACAGAACCTGTTGATCTCGACTTCTCAGGATACGACGGCAGAGAAAGAAGCAATAGATGAATTGAACGAATATCAACAGAATCTGGAAAATATCATCGAAGAGCGAACTAAGAGTCTGAAAGAAAAAACAGCCAGTTACGAAGATTCGCAGTTAGCGCTTTCTTACCTGCTGGAAGATGTGAATGAAACCAGAAATGAACTTCTAAAAACGAATACTCAGCTTATTTCCGTGAACAAAGAATTGGAAGCATTTTCCTATTCGGTGTCTCACGATTTACGTGCTCCTCTGCGTGCCATCGATGGATTTTCCAAAGCACTCGAAGAAGATTATGGTGATAAACTGGATGAGGAAGCGATCGAATATCTGGAAATCATTCGCAAAAATGCTCAAACCATGGGCATTCTGATCAGCGATCTGCTGGAGTTTTCCCGCCTCAGCCGAAAAGACATCAAACTTCTGGAAATCGATATGAACGAGATCATCGAAGATGTGGTAAGTGAAATCAAATTCCAAAATCAGGATAAAAAAATAGAAGTGCTGCTGCCTGAACGGTCGATCGTTAAAGCAGACCGGGCTATGTTGCACCAGGTATTGCGGAATCTGGTATCGAATGCTGTAAAATATTCCAAAACGAGACCTCTCATCAAGATCGAATTTGCCTGCCAGGAAACAGAAAATGAATATATTTTTTCCATTCGGGATAATGGCATCGGTTTCGATATGAAGTATTATAACAAATTATTCGGCGTTTTCCAGCGTTTGCATTCCGGCATGGAATACGAAGGAACCGGTGTCGGACTGGCTATCGTACAGCGGATTATCGTAAAACACGGCGGCAGAGTGTGGGCAGAAGCAGAACCGGACAAAGGCGCTACTTTTTATTTTTCTCTGCCCAAATGATAGAAGTGCAAATTTCTATTTTCTTTGAAGAGAAAAATAATTAACTTTTTCTATGAAATTTTGGGAAAGAATAAAGCTCCGGATAGAAGTGCAGAACGTTACTTACGTGGTGAAAATGCAATTGTTTGAGAAAAGGTAAGCAATAAAATGAATTCTGCATAATTGGCAGAAAAATAGAGTGTATTTTTAGTAAATGACAACAAGCCGTCATGTTGAGGAACTCATGCAATGGTTTTGACGAAACATGAATAACAGTCATTGCGAATCCCTAATTCATCGGGATGAAGCAATCTGTAATCTCTGTTGTTTCAAGATTGCTTCGCATGAGAAAAAGCCTCCGGCAGTTGCCGGACGCAATGACCATCTCCTTAAAAAATGGCTTTCATCGGGAAAATTCTGTCATTAAGCCTTTTCCAGGTTGGGTCATTCTTCGTCAATGCGAATGAAAGAGACCAGCCTTCGCTCAAGCTTCGGCAGGTAAATCTCAGAATGACTATAAGGAATTTAGGAGGTAATAATGATGATTACCATGGTTATATTTAACTTATTTGCAATAAGTTATGAATTATACAAAAGCCTTTAAGCAATGAAAAAAAGGAGGATTTATGGCTGATAAAGAAGTGGAAATCTTATTAGTGGAAGACAATCCCAACGATGTAAGATTAACAATTCGTGCGTTGGGAAAGCACAATCTCGCCAATAAAATTCATCATGTAGCTGATGGTGAAGAAGCTCTCGATTTCATTTTTGGTCGAAATAAATATATCGATAGAAACACCAACAATATTCCCCGGCTTATTTTGCTCGATCTGAAATTACCGAAGGTTGACGGTTTGGAAGTCTTAAAGATTTTAAAAGGAGATGAACGCACCAGAGCGATTCCGATCGTGGTTCTTACCTCTTCCAATCAGGAAATGGATATCGTAAAAAGTTACAATTTAGGGGCGAACAGCTATATCGTAAAACCAGTCGATTTCGACCAATTCCTCAAATCCGTATCCGATCTGGGAT
>DAISYT010000355.1:0-2560 GCA_036825175.1 Candidatus Cloacimonadota bacterium | reverse complement strand
AGTAAACTGCCGGGGAATTCAATATCACGCCGTATCTCCGCGCCGGCGAAAACAGCATGGCGTTGCAGGTGTGGCGCTGGAGTGACGGCAGTTATCTGGAATGTCAGGATTTCTGGCGCATCAGCGGTATCGAACGTGATGTTTTTTTGTATGCCGTTCCGCAGATTCACATCCGGGATTTTTTCGTAAATGCCACTCTGAAAGACGATTATCAAACCGGACTGTTGCAGGTTTCCGTCGATTTGGATTTACCTCCAAAATCTTCCACAACAGATTTAAAGCTAACCGTTCAGCTTTGGAAGGAAAATGCTTTCATCTTTGAAAAATCACTTCCGGCTTCCAAAAAAATTTCCTTCCAAAATGAAATAAAATCGCCTGCAAAATGGACTGCCGAAACACCAAATATGTATCTTTGCAGAATCAAACTTTGGCAGAATGAAACTGCCATCCAAACTGCTCATTGTCAGGTGGGATTTCGCCGCGTCGAGATCAGGAACGGACAACTCCTGATCAACAGCAAAGCCGTTACGATAAAGGGTGTGAACCGGCACGAACACGATCCCCAAACCGGACATGCGGTTTCCGAAGAATCCATGTTGCAAGACATCAAAATGATGAAACTTTTTAATATCAATGCGGTACGTTGCAGTCACTACCCGAATCACCAGCTTTGGTACGAACTCTGCGATAAATACGGGCTGTATGTGATCGACGAAGCCAACATCGAGTCGCACGGCATGGGTTACGCTCCCGATACGACTTTGGGCAATCAACCGGAGTGGATTCCGGCACATCTGGATCGGGTACATCGCATGACGGAGCGCAGCAAAAATCATCCCAGCGTCATCGTTCATTCTTTGGGAAATGAAGCCGGAGACGGCATTTGCTTTACGGAATGCTACAAATGGCTCAAGCAGCGTGATCCTTCCCGTCCCATCCAATATGAACGCGCTTTATTGGGCAGTAACACCGATATTTACTGTCCGATGTATGCTTCGATTCAACATTTGAAGAACTATGTTTCCAAGCCGCAGGAACGTCCGCTGATCATGTGCGAATACGCTCACGCCATGGGAAACAGCACCGGGAATCTGCAGGATTATTGGGACGTGATCGAGAAGCATCCGCAATTGCAGGGAGGATTTATCTGGGATTGGGTCGATCAGGGAATTTTAACCAAAGATAAAAACGGAAAAGAATTTTATGCTTACGGCGGCGATTTCGGGCCGACAGGTACACCCAGTGACGAAAACTTCTGCATAAACGGACTCGTCGATCCTGACCGCCAGCCGCATCCCGGTTTGTGGGAAGTGAAAAAAGTTTATCAAAATATCGGTTTTGAATCGAAGGGAAATTCCATCCTCAGAATACACAACAAATTCGATTTTATCGATTTAAGCAATTTCTGTTTCGTTTGGGAATTGCAAAAAAATGAAAAAATCGTACAAACCGGTGAAATCCAAAATGTATACATCGAAGCCGGAAAAAGTTCGGATTTTGAATTGAATTTACCCAAGTTACTTGCCCACGATGAATTCTTTCTGAACTTGAAAGCAATCACCCAAAAAGCTGAAAGTTCCATTCCTGCCGGACATATTGCTGCCGCGGAACAAATCGTATTATCAGAAAGCAGACAACAAAAAAAGGTGACAACCAAGCAGATTCACATCGAAACAAAGAATGAGAAAATTTATCTTTCCGGCGATAAATTGCAGATCGAATTTTCCACGCAAAACGGAGAATTGCTTTCGATCCGGCAAAATGGCAAAAAAGAAGTTTTGAGTGGATTTGTACCGGACTTTTGGAGAGCGCCCACCGATAATGATCAGGGCAATAAAATGGTGGAAAGATGCGCTGTATGGAAAGCTGCCTCAGAGAGTAGAAAATTGCAGAGAATCGACTTTACCGACCGGTCGGTAAAGTTTGTTTATGACCTTATAATTGCAGATGTTTGCATCGATTATTCTATTTCGGAGTCAGATGAGTTATTGGTTAGATATCTACTGCGTCCGCTCCGTAAAAATCTGCCTGAAATTCTCCGCATCGGTTTGCGAATTATGCTTTCCATAGAGCTGCAAAACGTGGAATGGTTCGGCTGCGGTCCACAGGAAAATTATTGGGATCGACGTACAGCGGCTTTCGTGGGAAAGTACCGGTCAAAGGTGGATGAGCTTTATTATCCATATCTGCGTCCTCAGGAAAACGGCTATCGCACGAATGTACGCTGGTTGTCGCTTGGGCGATCCAATGGTTCCGGAATTCATTTTTCCGGCGCTCCGTTGTTTTGCTTTTCCGCACTTAATTTTTCGCGTGAGGAACTCGATCGTTATGAATTTTCCAAGCCGCGTCATCCGCAGGAATTGCAGAAAGCTGATTGCATCGATTTACATGTGGATTTGGCGCAGACGGGCGTGGGTGGCGATGATAGCTGGGGAGCACAAACGCATGCGGAATACACGCTTCCTTCTCAAAGTTATGAATTCGCTTTTTCGGTGAGGTTGACATGAATATATGATTTCAAGAATCAGTTCAACCCCTTCAGGGTTGCTGAGTTCATTTT
>DAISYT010000354.1:0-2574 GCA_036825175.1 Candidatus Cloacimonadota bacterium | reverse complement strand
TGGAATCGGTGATCGAGCAATACAACAACACGGTTCGTCCCATGCACATCGAATTTGTGGAACCCAGTAAAAAATACGCCAACATCATTATTCCGGAAGGTGGTCATAACACGATCGGCATCGATATGATCGTAGCTAAAATCAAGGAAATCAGTAAAACAGGAGGAGATTTATAAAATGAAAAAAATCATGCTTCTATTATCCGTTTTTGCCGTCTCGGCTCTTTTTGCCGATCAGGTAACGATCTACAATGATAATTTCTCGCTCGTTCGCACCTCTTTGGAACTCGATTTACAGAAGGGAATGCAGAATATTTTCATCGATGACATTCCCTCTACAATCGAAGCAAATTCCGTCATCATCAAACCTGTCGATGGCAACGTCGGGATCTTTTCGCAAAATTACGAATACGATTTAGCCAACACCGAACAAATATTACGCAAGTATATCGGTAAAAAGGTGGAAATCATCGCCAAAAACGATCAGCTTTTCTCCGGCATTTTACAATTTAACGATCATAATATGATCGGGATTTTGGATGGTTCCACGAAGAAACTTACTCTGTTGCGTTTCGATGAAATAAGAAATATTAATTTGGCAGAATTACCGGCTAATTTCTTCCTGAAACCTACTTTGAACTGGAAATTGAATGCCGATCAAAGTGGTAAACACAAACTGGATTTTTCCTACCTTTGCTACGGCATGCAATGGGACGTAACCTACAATTGCGTTTGGAACGCCGATAAAGAAAACCTGGAAATCAATAGTTGGGTCACGATTACCAATGAAACCGGTAAAGCCTTTACCGATACGAAATTAAAACTTTTAGCCGGAGACGTGGCAAAAGAACAGCAATACGGAGCTGTTTCCAAAACTTCGTCAGGAAGAACATTAAGCACTTACGACAATTTACCCGAATTTCAGGAAAAGGCTTTCCATGATTTTCATCTTTATACGCTTAGCGACAATGTTAGCATCAATAACAATCAAACCAAGCAACTGCGTTTGTTTCCGGTGAAATCGATCATCGCACATCCTAAGTATATCTATCAGACGCTAAGTGACGTGATCAGCAGTAATATAGAATTCATAAACAGCAAAAAGAACGGCGTGGGAATACCGTTACCCAAAGGCATCGTAAAAATTTACAAACTGGATACCGCCGACGATCAACTGGAGTTCATCGGAGAAGACCGCATCGATCATACACCCGTCGATGAAAAAGTACTGATCACCACCGGTAAAGCCTTCGATCTGACCGGAACTACCACGTTAATGGATAAGCGCCAAATCGTTAACAGAATTTATGAAAAAGATCTGAAAGTGACTTTGAAAAATCATTCTCAGGAAACCAAGGAAATCACTGTTTTACACCGCATCGTTGGGATCTGGACTATTTCCAATGCCAATCTAAATTATACCAAGAAATCTGCCAATGAAATCGAATTCAGCAAATCTCTGGCATCCGGTGAAGAATTTGAACTGATCTGGACTGAGCGAACAGAGTAAAATATTAGGAGGAGACATGAATATTATTCCTTTCGAGACGATGATGCGAGAACTGCTCGGTAATCGATCCGTCGAAGAAAATCTGAATGTGATCATCAAAAACATGGAAGAGGAATTTACCTTCAGTTCTTTGGGAGTGTTCCTGAAGGTGCCGAATATGGAAATGTACGGGTTTAAGATCGGACGTAATCTCAGCAGTAATTTTTCCAAAAATACGATTTATACTATTGCCGATCCGCTCATCGAAGAGCTTGCTTCCTTCAATCTGCTGGAAATGAAATATCCCGGACGCTATCTTTTCGAGACAGATTACTCGCATCTGCTCATCGCTCCTCTCTACATCGACGATAAACTTCTCGGATTCCTTTTCATGGACAAGAAAGAAGAGGTTTTTGAACAGAGCGAGATCATCAAATTTCGTGCTTACGCAGCCCTCATGAGCCTGGTAAGAGAAATCGATATTCTACAGAATGATCCGGAGCATAACACCGATCTGTTCGCTTATTTTCGTGTTTATAATCGTCTGTCTTTTCTACAACAGATCGGAGTAATTTTTCCCATGACGAAAAGATACAACCGATATCTCTCACTGATCATTGTCCAGATTGCCAATTTTAAGAAATTGCTACGCTCGAATGGAGAACTGAAAGCCGAGAAAATGGTCGAAGCTATTTGCGCTTCTTTTCAATCCGATCTGCGCGAATCGGATTTGGTGGGTAAAATGGCAAAAGATCAAATCGCCATTTTGCTGCCGGAAACTTCTGGAAACAACGCTGTAATCACAGCTAACAGAATTATGACCAAAATTAAGGATATCGAATTGGTGAAATCCTGTAAAATTGGTTGGGGAATTTCCACCAGCATCGAAACGACGGAAAGTATCGAGGAAATGTATAAATCGGCGGAAGCTGCCGCAAAGGAATCGTACGGCAAGAAAAAGTCGCAGATCATCCTGTATTGATTTATAAATTTTATCATAAATTTTAACCCGGTATTATCAAAAATATAATAATGCCGGGTTATTTTATCGTTTGGATTCTGTTCAATAATGTAACAGCTTTGTTC
>DAISYT010000353.1:0-2580 GCA_036825175.1 Candidatus Cloacimonadota bacterium | reverse complement strand
TAAGTACTGTCAACTCGATGCGGAAAGTAAGGACATTCTAAAACGGGCGATGGATAAAATGGGGCTTTCTGCCCGGGCTTACGACCGCATTCTAAAAGTCAGCCGTACCATTGCCGACCTGGAAGAAAGCGGGAATATCAAAGTAAATCACATCAGCGAAGCCGTGCAATATCGTAATTTGGACAGGAAATTTTGGGAGTGAAAAAAGGGTAAAATGGTTATCGATTTCTTTTCAATAAAACAACTTATTATCTTCTCAAATTACCTAAATATTGTTTGATTACTTCGATAATATTCTTCCACCCGAATAAAATAAATACTCCGGCAAAAATACAAATAATGAGCGAAATCACCGCCATCAACGGTTGGATCGTATCCGGGAAAATACCTTTGGTGATTGCTTTGGAATAACAGGCGATCAGCCCAAATAAAAAGATAAAAAATCCGATCGATCTTTCTTTGGAAATTTTGATGGATTTATCGAATTCTTTCCACCTTTTCTTATCGGCAGCCAGTTTTTCATCGAGTTCGTTCATCATCGCTTGCGTATTGGGTGAAATCGTTTTTTCTGTCGGTAAAACTGTTTTTTGAAAAATTGCTAATTCCATCGCCGGAATGGCAAACGTAAGACAGGTTGGACAGACATAAAGTTTGGAATGGTAATCGTTTAGATCATATTCTACTTCCCGATACGGTTGTCCGCAAGCACTGCAAAGTCCATTAAATTTTGTATTATTTTGTTTCGCTTTAGCCAGAAATTTGGTGAACAGTCGATCCTGAAATCCCAATCTCTTCAACATGGGAAAGCTGTACACCACAGCATGGCAATGAGGGCATTTGTAATAAATTCCCCTACCGCTGTTCATTTTCTGTAATTCAAAATTGCAAAACGGACAAGACGAATTTTGTTTCACAAATTAATCCTAATCGTACGAGCGTCTCGTTTCTTCGTCCGTCAGCGTTGCTCGAATTATATCCTGCCAAACATCGCTTTTCCAGGTTTCCAGTTTTTCGTGCATTGAGAGGTATTTTTGCGGAATGGGATGCGTACCGTAAACGACTTCGATATTATATTTCTTCTCGATATAATCCTGGAAATAAGTGATTCTGGGACAAGGCGGATAGCCTACGATCAAGCCGGTGGCAAGATGAATTTTCTGCACCCCGTTTTTCAGCATTTCATCCACAGCATATTCGATGTTCCCGCCGGGGCAGCCATCGCAGGAAGTATAACCGACTATTTCTACATCAACATCCCGGTAACGGGCAAAAGCACCTTCTCTTGTTTGCAGGGAACGGAAACATTTTCCTCCCGCACAACGGCGATAACGATCACAAATGAATATGCCGATTTTGATTTTCTCTTTCATTTTCATGCTTCAAATCTCGATATCTCAATGTCTCACAACTCACATCTCATCTCTGATTTTTATTCTTCCACACCTATCTCGAATACGTTCAATTGAGCTTCGGATGGTGTGATATTGAAATGCTTGTAAGCCTTAAAAGTTGCCTTCCTGCCCTGCGGAGTTCTATCCAAAAATCCCTGTTGGATTAAATATGGCTCATAGATTTCTTCCACCGTTCCGGCATCTTCACCCACAGCGACCGCCAGCGTTTTCAATCCCACCGGACCGCCATGATAATTTTCTATGATCGTGAGCAAAATGCGCTTATCCATGTCATCCAAGCCGGCATTGTCCACCATCAGCATTTTCAGGGCTTTCATCGCAATTTCCTGCGTGATAATGCCGTCTCCTTTGATCTGGGCAAAATCCCGCACACGGCGCAGCAGACGATTAGCCACACGTGGCGTGCCACGGCTGCGTCGGGCAATTTCCTTCAAACCTTCCGGTTCCAGAGGAATGTTCAAAAGTCCGGCAGAACGTTCGATAATTCTTTCGATGCTTTTCACGTCGTAATAATCCAAACGCAGCACCAGACCGAAACGGGCGCGCAGAGGAGAAGTGAGCAAACCGGCACGAGTGGTGGCACCGATCAGAGTGAAAGGCTCGATATCGATGGAAAGCGAACGGGCGGAAGGACCGCTATCGATGATGATTTCCATGTTAAAATCTTCGATAGCGGGATACATGTATTCTTCCACCACGTGATTCAAACGGTGAATTTCATCGATGAAAAAAACATCGTTACGCTGCAAATTCGTCAGAATTCCAGCCAGATCGGGAGCTTTTTCCAAAACCGGTCCGGAACTGACTTTTATCTCCACGTCCAATTCATTGGCAATGATATTCGCCAGAGTGGTTTTACCCAATCCGGGCGGTCCGTAAAACAGCACATGATCCAGCGGTTCCCGGCGCATTTTGGCAGCCTGGATGGAAATATCCAGTATTTCTTTGATCTGATCCTGTCCTACAAAATCGTCTAACTTCTTGGGACGCAACGTTCTATCAAAATCTTTTTCTTCCGGCATCTCCACCGGATTAATGACTCTCTCCAGCATACTTTCCTCTAAATTTATTTTACGTATCTTTTCCACAACATCAGGGTGATTAAAGCAAAAATGACGATAATAATGACAAGCAAAAAAATCGGAATGTTGTCGCCATAATGAAAAAG
>DAISYT010000352.1:0-2596 GCA_036825175.1 Candidatus Cloacimonadota bacterium | reverse complement strand
ATTTGATGTACTATCTAAAGCTATTTACCCTAAAGCTTCTGACAAAGTTTATGGGATTAATGAAGCAGGAAAACTAAGAGCCGCATATACAATTATGATTGGTGATTATAATTTAAATTTAAAGCGAGAATGGACAAAATGGCCTTTTTTAGAAGAATCTTTTAACATAGAAGATAATGGAACTGTAAAAAAAATGCAAACCTTTCAAGAAAGTCTTTCGACTATTAAAAGAATTACAGATGAAGAAGAATTTAAAAAACAGCAAAAATATGCAAACAATTATGATCATACAACTTATGATAGTGCCCGATTTGAAGGTATTACTATTAACACACAAAGAGTCGATGCAGTTAGGTTATATGATAATTCTGATTTCGTGCATTTTAGAAAAAAAATTTCAGATCATATTCCTATTTATTTAGATTTTAAGAATAACTAAATTATATAAATCTAAATGTATGTAACTTCGTATGTTAGCATTATAGGTATCAGCAATTCAGTTAACAATTGATAGATTAACAGGACGTTTGATGAGTTAAAAACTGCTATTTCTTGTTTTAACTACATCCTCATTTACCCGTCATCACATATTCATTGACACGCAAATTTACCTTTTTCATCTGGAAATCGTGGAGATAATAGAAAATGAAATCTAACACTTACAACAGCTTCCTTGGCTTCACTGCTTTCGGCGAAAGCCACGGACCAGCAATCGGTCTGGTGATCGAAGACATCAAACCCGGCATCGAGTTTCCGCTGGCAGAAATCCAAAAAGCGCTGGATGAGCGCAAACCGGGAACCGGCAAATTTTCCACTTCCCGCACGGAAAAAGATGAAATCCAAATTCTTTCCGGCGTACTGAACGGCGTTACCACCGGCATGCCGATTTGTCTGGTGGTTTATAACCACGATGCCAAATCGCAGGATTACGAGCATCTGAAAAATGTTTTTCGTCCCGGACATGCCGATTACCCGCTTTTCCGCAAGTTCAAGATTTACGATTATCGCGGGGGCGGGCGGGCGTCCGGCAGGGAAACGATTTCCCGGGTTGCTGCGGCGGGAATGGTGGAAGAAATTCTAGGAAATATTCAAATAAAAATATATCCGGTACAAATCGGTAAAATCGCAGCAACAAAATGCAGCGAAGACAAAAATGAGCTGCATTGGCCGGACGCCGCCACTTTTCATCAGGTTCAAAAGTACCTGGAAGAAATCAGGAAAAGCGGTGATTCGGCAGGCGGTATCGTGGAAGTGCTGATCGAGAACCTGCCGGCAGGTTTGGGCGATCCGGTTTTTGCCAAGCTGGATGCCAACCTGGCAAAAGCGATTCTTTCCATCGGCGGAGTGAAGGGCATCGAATTCGGTGACGGATTTCAATTAGCTGAACTCACCGGTAGCACAGCTAACGATCAAATGAGCGAAACCGGATTTCTTTCCAGCCATGCCGGAGGAATTTTGGGTGGCATCAGCACCGGGCAAACCGTGAAATTCCGTTTCGTGGTCAAACCGACTTCTTCCATAAATATCGAGCAGCAAACTATCACACATTCCGGGAAAAACACCACTATCAAAGTGGGCGGCAGACACGATGTTTGCCTGATTCCTCGCCTTATTCCGGTTGCCCAAGCCATGATCAAATTAGTACTGGCGGATGCAATCGGTTACCAGAAATTAGTGAGCGGAGAAAAACAAAATTTAGCGGATTTGCGCGAAGCCATCGATAAAATCGATGAAGACATTCTGATCGCCCTCAAACGCAGAATGGAGATCAGCAAACTGCTCGGAAAATTCAAGCGGGAAAATAATCTGCCCATCGAGCATAAAAACCGGGAAAATGAACTTCTGCAATCCCTAAAAGAAAAAGCTGCCGAACTGGAAATTGCCGACGCTTTGGTTGAAACAGTTTGGAAAGCGATAATCGAAGAAAGCAAGAAAGTACAAAACGCTGAAAAACACAGTCAGGAATAGTGATGGCACTTTGTAACATTGAGATAAAAAGCGTAGCTCGTTTACTCCTAAACGAGCAAAGCAGCACCGATAAAAGTCTCTGTGCCACCGGTGCAAAATGCTAATTCTATCCATCCCGTTTATAAATACCGATTTCGTGCGGCATCACGCCGCCAATTCCAACTTTGCCTGGAAAGAATACCGTCTCGATTACCATGAAAACCCGCATGATTTTCCGCTGGAAATTTTGGATGAAAACAGCATCGTCACGATCAGAGATATCGCTGAAGGTGGCATACATGAAATTCCACAAAAAGATAAAATCGCCTTTTACCAGCGAGCTATTCAGGCTTCCGGCTGCCTGGTGGATTTGGAAATTCAAAAGTACAAACCGGGACTAATCGATCCGGCTCATCTCATTCTTTCCTATCACGATTTTTCAGATGTAATGACCGACAACAAACTAACGAAAATCCTCGACGAAATGAATCGAACTTCAGCCCGATTCGTAAAAATTGCTGCAAAGATCGAAATTTATACTCAGCTTTTCAAAATTCAAAACTTAATAAAAAACAGCAATAAACCGGTCATTTTTGCCGGTTTATTGCTGTTTTTTATTAAGTTTTGAAATTTATACTCAGCTTTTCAA
>DAISYT010000351.1:0-2597 GCA_036825175.1 Candidatus Cloacimonadota bacterium | reverse complement strand
TCACCTTACGGAAAAACCGATCAACCCGATTTCCTGAATTGTGTTTTGAAAATTGAGACAGACCTTTCTTCTCGTGAAGTGTTGAAATTGTGCCTGAAAATAGAAAAAAATCTGGGAAGAGTGCGTCATGAAACCTGGGGACCGCGCACGATCGACATCGATCTGCTACTTTATGAACATGAGATCGTGGCTGAACCGGATTTGCAAATTCCGCATCCGGGTATTCCCCAAAGAGAATTCCTTCTGAAATCTCTGGTGGAATTGTGTCCCGAATACCTCCACCCTCTCACGCATAAATCCATACGGGAAATGTCTGAAGAATTAAAAGGAAAAAGCATGAACAAAACTGCAACTATCATTTTAGCAGCGGGACAGGGAACCCGCATGAAATCCGAACTGCCGAAAGTCGTACATCAACTTGCCGGCAAACCGATGATCGGTCGCGTCGTAGAAACGGCTCTTAAAATCAACAGCGAACTTATTGCCGTGGTTGTTGGTTATAAGAAAGACATTGTTATCGAATCGATTCCAGCCAATCCCAACCTGAAATTTGTGGAGCAAAATCAGCAGAAAGGCACCGGTCATGCCGTGATGATGGCAGAAGATGTTTTTCGTAACTTCGACGGTACAGTCTTCATTCTTTGCGGAGATGTGCCGCTTTTGCGGGCTCAAACGCTTTTCCTGATGCTGAAACATCACGAACGATCCCAGGCTGCCTGCACGGTTCTAACCGCTATCCTCGCCGAACCTCAAATGTACGGACGCATCTTGCGTAATGCCGACGGCAATGTGCAGCGCATCGTGGAATTCAAAGATGCTTCCGAAGCAGAAAGACAGATCAATGAGATCAATACCGGCATTTACTGCTTCGATTCCCAAAGCCTTTTTGCTGCTCTCAAAGAGATAAATTGCAACAATAATCAACATGAATACTACCTCACAGACACATTGGAAATTCTCAATCGTCGGGGAAAACTGGTCACTTCGGTGGTTCTGGACGATATCATCGAAGCTGCCGGCGTGAATTCTCAGGATCAGTTAAAAGCTCTGGAATCAGAATATCTTAAACGAAAAGCACATTTCGACGGAGAAGAAAATGAGTGATATTTTGTATTCACCCTGGAGATTGAAATACATTCTCTCGGCAAAAAACGATCAGTGTATTTTCTGTTTGCGACCTTCCGCCGAGGCAGATGAAAAACAGTTCATCCTGTATCGCAGCCAGCATTCTTTCGTCATCATGAACATGTTCCCCTACAACAACGGACATTTGATGGCGGTGCCGTTTCGTCATGTTTGCCGGCTGAACGACCTCGATTCGGAAGAAATCGGCGACCTCTTCAGCACGGTTCGTCTTTGCGAAAAAGTTCTGCAAAATGTTTACAATCCGGACGGACTGAATGTCGGCATCAATCTGGGCAGAGCTGCCGGTGCCGGAATCGATACCCATCTGCATGTTCACGTTATTCCGCGGTGGAATGGCGACGTAAATTTTATGACTGTCGTGAATGGTACCAGAATCATTCCAGAAGCGTTTGAACGAGCCTATCATCAACTAAAAGAACAGTTTGACAGCCTGAAGGATGAAAAATAATTTGTCCCGCATTCAGAGAAGACTTGTGTTAATCGCTGTTTTCATCATCGTGATCATTGCGATTGTTCTTTATTGTCTTCTGCTGAACGGCAGTGATTCTGCCCAAGAAATTCCTGCTATTTCGTCGCCGGCGATCAAGCTGGCGATTCTGAACGGATGCGGAGTTCCGGGTGCAGCTACAGAAGTGAAAGAATATTTTATTAACCACAATCCGGGGCAGATCGATGTGGTCTCCTGGAAAAATGTGGATCGTGATTTGTTCATTTATAATAAAAGTATCATCGTCATAAAAAAGGATGATCCGGAAAAAGTGGATTTTTTAAAGCAATTCACCGGAATCGAGCGCAAAATCTTTGCCTTGGACAATAATGCCATCGAAGATTTGCAGATAGTTCTGGGAGACGATTATAAAGAGATTTTTAAATAGGAGCTTATGAAAAAAGAAAGATTAGAAACCGTGGAAAAAATGATCGGTTGGGCTTTGGATAAAAAAGCCGAGGACGTGGTTCATATCGATGTGGAAGGGAAAACCGAATTCACCGATTCCATCATCATCTGCCACGGCACCGCCGATCTGCATGTGCGAGCTATCGCTCAGTACATTATCGATCAAGCCAAAGAAAACAAAATCAGGTTGTTAGGTGCGGAAGGGATGGATAATTCCACCTGGATTCTGCTTGATTTTGGCGATATTATCGTACATATTTTCAATGCCGAAACCCGTGATTATTACAATTTGGAAGACCTCTATAAACTGAGTCCCAAAAATAGGGAAAAAGAGAAGTAAAATGCTGAAGGAAAAAATCTTTTCTCACATTATCACCGCTATCAAAAAATTAGGATTGCGATATAATCAAAAGTTCCTGGTGGAAGTGCCAAACGTTCCCGAACATGGTGATTTTTCCAGTAATGTCGCCATGGTCATTTGCAAACTTAACGAGATGAAACCGCGTGATCTGGCGGAAAAACTAGCTGCCGAATTGAAAAAAAGCAAAGACTTCAA
>DAISYT010000350.1:0-2641 GCA_036825175.1 Candidatus Cloacimonadota bacterium | reverse complement strand
TTTCAATGGTTGGTTTATCATTCATATAACCTTGAAAAGGTTCAGCAGGAAGAAGTGCCTTATAAACCTTTTCCAGGATTGATACTTTTCTAATCAGCCAAATAGTCGCAGGCTTGCTTTAATGTAAGCACCTGAAAATCATTTTCATAGATGAAATCGATAATTTTCTGAAAATCTTCCGGACGACAATTGCGGGGATGACCTGCACTATCTTCCAGAAATCTGTGAAATCCCAAAATAACGACCACTTCCTGCCTCTCACAAGCTTGCAGAATACGATCGATAGCATCCTTGGCAGTATATTCGGTAAGATAAGCGAAATAACCCAGATATTTACGATTTAAAGGTTGTACGTGGCGCAGATCGTTGCTGCTTCTGATGTTTTTGTAATATTTACCGATGATATCGAATTGCTCTGCGGTGGCATGACCGGAAGGCAGAGCAAAGGAATCATGGCTCAATCCATGCGCTTTCAGATTCAGCCAATCCTGATGAATTTCGTATTCAGCTTCTTCCAAAGTGAGTGAAGTCAAATCGTGATGGTGCAATGTATGACCGCCGGTTTCCCAATGATAATCGAATTCCAATTCTTCCACTTGTACCCAGGATAACAAATCATTCGATCCAACAACTGCTGTGTTGATAAAACTGGTGGTACAATATCCATGAGCTGCCAGAATCGGTAAGGCATTCTGATAAATCGAGTCATGTTGATCATCGATGGTAATAACGATCAGGGGTTTGTTCAAATCGGGACCTTCCGTCACGCTGCAACTAACCAGCAGCAGCAGTAAGCAGAGATTAATCCATTTCATAATCGATTTTGGTCTGCAATCCCACCTGGTAATAATGCTCGTCATAGGAAGGCAGGAAGTAACTGGCATTAAATGATATATTCCAATAAGGCAGGATTTTATAGCCGGAAATCAGGTTTATTTCCCGGTCGAAATAATCATGAAAATCCCAATAACGAAACGAAATTACATTACGAAAATTACCATACTCTAAAATCGTGAAAGGCTGAATTTGCCAGGTTTTATCGACTTTTTCATCATAAACGGAATACAGATAACAGCAACCAAATCTAATCATCCTGGAAAGCATCGAGACATCCAGTTCGGAAAGATGAGCCAATCGGTTACGTTCTATTTTTTTATAACTGTTCGCTTTATAAAAATCATAAGCAGTCGAACTGTAAAGGCGTAAGAAACTGAAATCCTGCTCAAATTCCAGATCGAAGCTGTTCGATACCAAATTTAATGCGTAATCCCTTCCGGCTCGAAATAATTCAACCGAAAATATCCGGCTTCATTGTGTAAGGCTCCTGACAATAACACCAAAGAGGTGTTAAAATCATTGCCGCCCATCAGGAGAGAAATATCCGGTTTTTCGGCTTTGACCATGAATCCGGTATAATCGTAATCGGCGATTACTCCGGTATCGAAATAGGAATTATATACGTTTTCGTTCAGGATCAATGAACCGTTGCCAATCTTGATCCGATCTTTTTTGAAGGATAATTCGATGCCTTTCTTCTGAACGGCGATGCCCATTTTATGCAATAACAGCTTCCGTTCGAGTTGATTCTGTTGCGCTTTCGATTCCAGCCAGATTTTCACATGCGAAGATAGAGATAATTTGCATCCGCTTCTGAGATCGTGATCTTCCAGATACTGATATTCGTTTTCCGTTCGTCCGGGATGGTAATAACTTCCCAAATAAGAATTTATGTGAAATGTGTAAGATGGTTGAATTCCTTGCAGCAAAATACTGCAAGAAATCAATACCATCGATAAAACTGCTTTTTGATGCATCATCATCTCCTTAATGAAAATTTGGATGCTACAACTTAAATTATTTTACTTCCAGCAGCTCCACATCAAAAATCAGAGTAGCATTAGGCGGAATAATTCCACCGGCTCCATATGAACCGTAACCCAGATCGGTAGGAATGATGAGACGGGCTTGATCGCCTTCTTTCATCAAAGCTATGCCTTCTTCCCAGCCTTTGATTACCTTTCCCATACCGAGTTCGAATTCAAATGGTATATCTCTTTTCACCGATGAATCGAACATCGTTCCATCTTCCAAATAGCCCGTATAATGCACTTTTACGGTATTACCCGGAGCAGCTTTGATGCCCTTGCCCGCTTTTACCAGTATGAACTTGAGACCGGATTCGGTGGTGACGGCAGCTTTGCCGGAAACATCGTAAGGTTCAATGATTGGTGCAGGTTTAAAATCGATTAATTCCACCTCGAAAATAAGGGTCGAGTTGGGAGGAATCGGTCCAACCAAACGATTTCCGTAACCCAGATCGGGAGGAATAATCAGGGTAGCTTTAGCTCCTCGATTCAAAAGGGATATTCCTTCATCCCAGCCTTTTATGACCTGTCCTGCTCCCAATTCAAATGAGATCGGTTCGTTACGGTCGTATGAACTGTCGAATACTGTTCCGTCATCCAGAGTACCGGTATAATGCACCTGAACAATGTTTCCGGTTGTGGCGTTTGCGCCGGTTCCGGTTTTGGTGATCAGATATTGCAAACCTGATGTGGTTGTCTGATATTGTTTCACTTTTTCTGCTCCTTGTTTCGTATCATTTCCTTCTTTCGCCGGATCGGCAAACAGGCAGAGGCTG
>DAISYT010000349.1:0-2653 GCA_036825175.1 Candidatus Cloacimonadota bacterium | reverse complement strand
GAAATCGGTACTATCTTTTATCAAACGCTGCTCTCAATCTACGGTCATCGATATTGCCAATCAGGCGAATATGCAGTTTGTTCCGCCACCCCGAAATTCCTTGGAACTGTTCGGCAGATTCTGCGGATTTTATGATCTGCAAATGCAGGAAAGTAATCCGGTTCTTTCTTTGAATGTTTCCGAATTAAACATTACAAAACAAAGATTTACGCAGAATCGTTTCCCGAATTTCCTGTTGGAAATGGATCAGGATTTTTCCGGAAATGAGCTCGATGGCTTGATCCGCCTGTTCAAACAAAATTTTTCTGCGAACCTCTATCTTTCGGATAAATCCGCTCATAAAAAGGATTTAATAAATTTGGAAGACATCCGCCCCCAACACCTTGCCGATTTGTATAATCTGGCTGGCGCCTGCGACCTTTTTATCACTTCCAAACCGGAAGTGGCACAACTTTTCGCAGCGATGGGTGTCTTCGTACTTTTGTATGGAACGCAGTCGGAACAACCCAATCTGCACTGCTTCACATCCAAAGATTTGTTCAAAATAAAAAGTCTGATCCACGAGCGTTTAAAGGAAATAGGTACATTACAGGAATAACTCGGATTTTTCCGGCTTGACAGACATCCTGCCCGGAAAGAAATGAACTCATAAAGTGTAGCTTGATGGTGCGAGAGTAAAAGGGAATCCCGTGAGAAGCGGGAGCGGTCTCCGCCACTGTAAGCAGAAATTATTTGTTTTGGATCGGCAGGATCATTGCTAAAATTATCCGATGCCGATTGGAGAGCGAATAATCCGGGTTCAGGTCACTGTGCGGCAAACAGAGCGGCATGGGAAGGCTTGAATGATCACGGTCTGCGAGCCAGGAAACCTGCCATCGACGCTTTGTTTCAAGATTTTCCGGAGGAATGAAAATCTTCTGAACAGGTGTTGGTATCCTTTTATTTTTCGAATCATTTTGCTGTTTTGAAAGATAAAAGGATTTTTTTATGTTCGGAAAAAAAATTGCAGCCGGAATAATTCTGGTTGTGCTGCTTTCCTGTACCACGCACAGGCAGGAACAGGCAGCGAAACGTTATGTCGTCACTTCTCCGGAAGTGGCGGAAATCGTCACTCTTTTGGATGGCACTTCTCATATCGTCGGAATTACTGCCGAATGCAATTATCCGGCTTCTTTGCAAAATAAAACCATCGTCGGCAATTTCGGTCAGGTGAGTTTTGAAAAAATCATCGAGTTGAATCCCGATATCGTTTTTACTGCCGGACTGGAACAAAACACGCTCGCATCCGAACTGCATAAGTTAGATATTCATACGGAAAAAATCTATGCTCAATCGATCAGCGAAATGTTGCATTCCATCGAAAATATAGGCAATATCATCGGACAAACCAAACGTGCGGAATTCGTGATAGATAGTTTGCAAACTGCAATAAAATCCCTTCGCAATTAGATGTACATCCCGATGTTTATGTGGAAATTTATGGCGATCCGATCATGAGCGTGAGCGACAGCTCTTTTGTGGGACAATTAGCCGAACTGGCAGGCGGGAACAATCTTTTCGATTCTTTGATCCGCGAATATTGCCGGGTAAATGCAGAAGATGTGATCACCAAAAACCCGGAAATAATTCTGATTACTTATCCTGGTATGAAGGCAAATGATGTAGCGGACCGCAAAGGTTGGGAAGTAATCTCGGCTGTTAAAAATAAGCGAATTTACACCGTGGAAGATGTCGATCCCGATTTGATCCTGCGGGCATCACCGCGGTTTATATCCGGCATCAAAGCTTTGCAGAAGGTCTTTTATGAAGAATAAATCTCTGTTGATATTATTCGTTTTGCTTTTTGCCGCGCTCATCATTTTTTATTTGGAGATCGGCAATCCCGGTGAACACATCATCTCGGCAGTACGCTTACCTCGCCTGCTGCTGGCATTTCTCAGCGGTTTTGTGCTAGCGGGTGTGGGACATGCTTTTCAGGTGATGCTGGATAATCCTTTGGCAGAGCCGTATATTTTGGGAATCTCTTCCGGAGCAGCTTTCGGCAGCATCGTGGCGGTTGTTTCCGGCTTTTTTATTTTCATGCCGGTCTTCGGTTTTGCCGGAGCGCTGCTTACCATGCTCATCGTCTGGAATCTGGCGCATTGGGGAGGAGTCTTTAATAGCACCAAGCTACTGCTTTCCGGCATCATTACAGGGATGTTTTTCTCGGCGGTCATTTCTCTGCTTATGTATCTGAATATGCAGGATATCGGCAATATTATCAACGTATTGATGGGCAATCTCGGTAGAATTTTCAGCCGCAGCGAATGGAATTATTTCCTGATTATTTTTGTTATTTCCATGCTTCTGATGATCTACCTTTTCCTGCTTTCACATAAACTAACGATCCTGACGACCGGCGATCTGGTGGCTACCAGTTTGGGAATCGATGTCAAAAAGCTTCGCCGCAGAATTTTTGTCATCAGTTCGCTGCTTACGGGTATGATTGTGGCTTATGCCGGCATCATCGGCTTTATCGGCTTGGTGGTTCCGCATCTCGTGCGTATGATTAATAAAGGTAATAAACCTTTTGTGATGGTTGTTTCTTCCTTTGCCGGCGCTTTTCTGCTGATTGTTTGTGATCTTATCGCCAAATCGATTGCGCCCATCGAAC
>DAISYT010000348.1:0-2655 GCA_036825175.1 Candidatus Cloacimonadota bacterium | reverse complement strand
TGTCTTGCACAAGTCTTTCTTTCCAGTCTAACGATATCATGTTTTTCTCCTTTCGAATCGTCAATTCATCAATTAACGATAACTAGCTTGCCTTGTTTGGAATTTTTTCCCATTTTCAAAATATAATAATACATTCCGGAAGAGACTTTTTTTCCTGCCTTGTTGCGGCAATCCCAGCTATAATATTGGGATGGATGGGATAAGGCTCCAAACTCTTCGTTAAAGATCAGGTTTCCACTCAAATCATAAATCCGAATCTCTCCGGGTGTGGCGAGCGGAAGATTTACAAAACTTATTCTTCCAAATGCACTTTTGCTCATATTCAGCGGATTTGGACACACTTTCATTTGTTTTAAATTTCTGAAACCGGAGTTTACTGTCAAGCTGAAATGACATTTATTATGAGCAGTTGACAGGTGGTTACCGGCTCTGTCTTTCACGTTTTGAATCTGCACAAAATAGTGCTGATTGCTCGCTTCCAATTCCTTGAACAAATCGATCAAAACGTAACAGGAATCGCTTTCCAGGTAGGAAACCGACACAATTTTGTTTTGCACATCGTTTGCCGGCGTCAGGAAGGTATAATTCGCCGGATTGTCGATCTGTCCGGTTTGCATCGGTTCCGAAAATGAAATGCAAAGCTGCGTTTCCGTTATGATGGAAGCCGTCTCGATTTCAGGAAGTATAACGTCTTCCAAAAAATCGAATGAAACCGGCGATCCCGAAACAGGAACACCGGTGCTGCCCCAAACATTAAAATACAGTTCGTAATCGGTTGTTGGGTAAAAAGTATCGCTGAATCTGAGCAGGACGATTTTATTTTGTTCCACCAGATTCACGGAAATAGGATTACCGATTTCCGGTTCCACCCGGAAGTTTCCCCGATTGGCAGAGGCGAGAGAGAGCGAGTTGGAAAACTCGATTTTTAGTTCGGAAGCTGAACTCATTTCAATTTCGGTCAATTCGGGCGGATACGCCGGCACTGCCGATTTCCAGGCTGTCGGTCGGCTTTCGGCAGGTGAAAAGGAATGATCAATCGCTGTGATGCGATAATAAAGCGTATCGTTTGCTGAGAGTCCGCTGTTGATGTAAGAAGTGTTAGCGATTCCTCCGGCAATGAGCAGAATCTCGTCATTTTGTTTTCGATACACGTTGAAGTATTCTGCTGTTTCGTGCATCCAATCGAGTTGTACGGAATTTTCATTCAAAGGTTGCGCAGTAAATTGAGCCGGAGTTGTCGGTCCGCTAAATTCTTCATTCGGACGTATGATCTGTCCGAGCAGCTCGCCACCTTCACTTCTGTTGGCAATGATATATGCTTCATTTTCTGCGGTTTGCGGAGCCGCCGTAACCACATTACTGGCATTCTCGGCGATGTTTCCCTGCCAGATGGGAACGAATTCACCGTCCTGATAATCGATCACATAAATATTGGGCGGAACGCCCAGAATAATTTCCGCATCGCCGTCGCCATCCAAATCTGCCTGAGAAATGGAATTATTATCTTCCACCTGCGAAAAACTTACGTAACCCAAAGAAGTATAATCATTGTTTCCGGTTGCTTTGAATATCTCGAAATAGGAAAAAGAAAAATTCTGAACAGTATAATCCAGATTGTAACCTCCGGCGCAGATTTCATTTTCGCCGTCGCCGGTAAAATCTCCCATAACCAGGTAATAACAATATCCCAACGGCAATTTGGTAGTCCAGCTCAGCGCAAAATCGCCACTTTCCTGCTCGAAAACCATCACGTCGCCGTCCAGATCGGTGGCAACCAGATCGGGGTGAGCATCGCCATCCAAATTCCCGCAAACCACCCGATTGGAAAAAATATTCCAAATGCCGGACGCAGTTGGATTAACGATGGTATGTTCGACGGTAAAATCGTTCCCGGAACGTTCGATCAGGGAAAGAACTTTGCGGGTGGCGTTGTTCACGGTTTCGTTTTTTATCAATACGATTTCGTCAGTGCCGTCGCCGTCATAATCGGCAAAATTGGCTCCGAAAGCGTAATAACCGAGTTCGATGGGCGTGTTTGGATAAACGGAATTTTGGGGAATAAACAGAACCGGTTTGTCGGAATTCATCGTTAAAAGTTCCGTTTGTCCGCTGCCGGAATCACCGATATCGTGGGGCCAATAAGCAACGCCGAGGTCGTATTTTTCCACTAATTCGTTCTGATCCGGTTCAAAGATTTTAAGCTCATTCCGACCATTCTCACTTACTATTCCCACCAAATCAAAAACTCCGTTTGCATCGAAATCGCAGGTTTTGGAGAAAGCATAAATGGCTTCTCCGCAATCCGAAGCAACAAACCCATTTTGGTCGATGGAATGATAGTTTCGTTCAAAATTGAAAACATCGTTCAAACCAATTTCCAGACCGCAGTTATTTTCCGCCAGAAAATCGATCGGTTCGTTCAAAGGAGAGTGATAAAGCCTGAGAACATGATTGTCATTGGCTTCGTCGGGCAGATCGTACATGGCGATACCGGCGGGATTTTGCAAAAATACTGCTTCGTCGAAAACCACTCCCACAAAATATTCGTTATTCTCGGCTTCGTAGCGTTCCATCCAACCGGAATAAGCCGGCAGGAAAACAGGCGCCGTCTGATCGATGTAAACATGAAAAGTGGTTTGATAACTTTCACAGGAG
>DAISYT010000347.1:0-2670 GCA_036825175.1 Candidatus Cloacimonadota bacterium | reverse complement strand
GAAACATTCTGATGATGCAGGACAGGATCGAAGCCAATCTGCAGGAACAAAAAGCCGAACCCATCCGTTCCAACCTGTTCCCCATGCTGGAATCTTATGGTATCAAGATCAATACCAACCTGATCGCCGACGCCGAATGCGGACAGATCAACCTGATGACTCAGCGTGGTATTTTCCGCATGAACACTCCGGTAAGTTATCCGTTCCTGCCGCTGATCAGCAACATGAATAAGGATAACATGATCGTGAAAAACATCGATCAGATGCAATTGATTTTCGCTTCCGAGATCGATACATCCGGTAACCTCGCTTATGAACCGTTGCTCTATTCTTCCGCGAACAGCCAATTGATTACCTTCCCCAAGCTGGACATCGGAGTGGAACAATACATGAATAAAAATCTGAAAACCATGTTTATCGATGGTCCATTCAATATTGCCGGTATTTTCAGCGGTCATTTCCAAACTTACTTTGCCGACAGAGCAGCTCAGGAAGGCGGATTGACCGAAACAACCAGCGCCAGAATCATCTTGATCACCGACCTGGAATTTATCGAAGATAGCGGAGCTTCAGGTATGAAAACGAATACGGAATTCGTCCAAAATGCCATCGATTATCTGGCTTCGGAAAACACGCTGATCGAAATCCGTTCCCGCGAAATCGAATACAAACCTCTGAAAGAGATTAGCAACGGCGCTAAAAAATTAGTACGCTGGCTAAATATCCTGCTGCCTTCTCTTCTCCTCATTCTGATCGGTATTTTGCGTTATCAGAAAGAGTTGCAGCGCAGAAAATTCTTAGGAGAGCTTTATGAGTAAATCAAACAAAATCTATCTGGGAATTCTGATCGTTCTGGTGATAATTTTTCTGATCACTAAAATGAATGACAAAACAGAAAAAATCGTTCGCTTTTTCACTGTGGATTCGACAGATGTGATCAAAATAGCTATTACTGATTTGCAAGGCAATGTAGTCGTCGACAGAACAGACGGTATGTGGAAAATCACCGATCCGATCCAATACCCCAGCGATGAAACTCGCGTAAATAATATGTTCAGCAAACTTATTAACGCCGAAACTTCCAACCTGCCCCTCACTGATTCTGCCGAATCGTTAGCAAATTATGACATCGCAGACAGCGTTGCCACCTTGGTTACTTTCTATGATAAAAACGATAAAATTCTGGCAGAAACATATATTGGCAGAATGAAAGGACAGATGAAAACCCCGGCACGCCACAAAGGCAGCAACAAAGTTTATCTGCTCAATGAATCGCTTACTTACATGATAAAATCCGATGTTCAAAACTGGCGAGACAAGAACGTAGCCGAGATCGAGCAAGATTCGATCGATAAGATTTCCGTGATCTACGGCGATCAGGGTTACGAAATCTCTCGTCAGGATTCGGTCTGGCTGTTCGAGGATGGCAAGCATTCACAAGTTATCCCGGAAAATAATTCTGCTTTGAAGATGATTTTCAGTGGTTTGAAGATGATCACTTCCTCCAAATTCCACGATAACGAATACGATAAATATGAAGCACTGCTGGCAAATCCGACACTGGAAATCGGCGTCACTCAGCTCGATGACAACAATGTTTATCTGCGATTGGCGAAAGAAATCGACGACGAAAAAAATTATGTGATGCAGAAAAACGACGATACCGAACATCTGTTTGTGCAACATGAAAGCTGGGCAAAGAGATTTATGAAATCCTTCGAGGATTTTCAGGATAAATAGCTCGGCTTAAAGTAATAAACGGGTTCCCGGATTTTTTTTCGGGAACCTTTTTTTATTGTTTTGGATGATTATCCGCTTCCAGCCAGGCTGAATAAAGAAAAGAACTCAGCAGCCAGGCAGTTTTATTGAATTGAATTTCCGTAATGTATTTGGTTTTGAAATAAAACAGACGATAATATTCGTCGTCATATTCCGTAGTATATTGGAGTGCATGAAGATCGGCAGCAAAAATAAGGGGATTCAAAGAGTTGCTTTCATAAATGAACTCGAAAATGAATGGCAGATTGATCCCGATTTTTTCAGCCCGGCGTAATTCCGTTGCCTGCCGGAATTCCGGTTCATAACGCTCGATCATGTACTCTTCGTACCGATGATGAATACCGCGTTGCCCGTTCAATTTACCGTTATAGTTTACAATCGTGTGTTGCGGCTGGCTGGCATCTTCGATGTAATGTGCCAGATCGGAAGCAGTACGCAAAATTTCAGCCTCATCGTCGTTCCGGAAAGCTTGCACCATCTTTTGATATGTTTCCAGAATTGCCCAGGGTAAAATTCCCTGGTCGATCACTACTTCTTCCCCGTATTTAGCCATCAAGGCTGCTTTATCGATGATCATTTCACCACGATTGAATTCTTCGTAATAATCGATATCGATAAAATGCTTTTCTTCTTCTCCCGGAGTTTCATCTTTGCGCAGGTCGGGATCGATGCAATGCTCGACGACATAACTCTTCCAATTCTGCTCCCATGACATTTCATCCGGCAGATTCCACATCGCCTGCTCGGTAATGATGCGGTGTGCCAGATCATCCCAGCCAAACAGTGGGGAAAGCAACATCGCCAAAATAAAAAACAAACCAAATTTTTTAATAATGCTCTCATGTATTTTTATAAACTTTCTTTGTTATATGCACATTTTACTGCACCACT
>DAISYT010000346.1:0-2672 GCA_036825175.1 Candidatus Cloacimonadota bacterium | reverse complement strand
TATCTTTCGCCTGAATGCCGTTTAAAACATATTCTTCCTGTAAGAAATCCATCAACCGCAATCGGTTTTTATGATTTTCGCCGGCATTTTTTATGGCTTTGCCGGTGAAGATCGGTCCCAGAAGCTCATTTACGATGACAGCCGTTAATACGATCGCCGTAATTTGAGCGGAAAATTCACCCAGAAACGGATCATTTTCGATCAACAAGACCAAACCGATGGCAACGCCGCCAATCGGGTATAATGCATAACCGATATTTCTTTTAATCGTACGAGTGGAACCCGCTAAATACGCTCCTAATGTGGGCGCAACGGATTTACCCAAAACACGGCAGAAGATCAAAATCAACCCGGCGATACCTGCTTCCCGCATGGCAGGAAGATTCAGATGAGTTCCGGCTAAAACGAAGAACAACGTAAATACTTCCATTTCAATATCTTTGAACGCATTTGCCAACAGCTTATTATAACGGGAGTAATTGGATATAATAATTCCCAGAATCAAACTGGAAAGAAGACCGGAAAGATGTAACAATTCAGAAGTACCTGTAGTTACAACTATAGATATGATAATCAAAGCTAAAAACGATGTCTTAACTTTTCGTTTTTCAGTAAAATAGATGAGAAACATGCCAACAGATCCGCCGATAATAATCGATTCCAAAAGCAGAATCCCAGCTTTGGCAATGGTGGCAAATATCTGCATATCCCCCGTTCCAAGTTTATAATACAATAAATTATATGCCAGATAGAAAGTAAAAATTGTCAGAACATTATTCAGAGCCAGAACAGCTAAAAGAGTTTTCGTAAAAATGCCTTTGGCGCGCATTTCTTTTACCACATGCAATATGGAACCGGGTGCAGTGGAAATGGAAATTGCTGCGATGAGAAGGCAGATAATGGCAGGTATATGTAAAATATAATGCAATCCCAGAAATACGATAAGCGGTGTGATAATCACGTCAGAGATGGTGATCAGAAATATGCGGCGTCCGGCATTATGCAATTTGCGGAAATTGAGATGGCTGCCGATGGTATAACCGATAAAACCCAGCGCAAAATTAGTAATCGATTCAAAACCGGCAAAGGTAGATTTATCGAATATATTCAGAATGTACTGACCGATAATAATGCCACCCAGAATTTGCGTCGCTCCCGTGGGAACATGCAGTTTACGGGCAATTCTGGCACATACGGCACCGATTATCAGCAGAAAAGCGAGAACAACCAATGGATTGGGATCAGGAACAAGCACTGTTTCTCTGAGCCACCAGGATTGCAGATGATGGAAAAAAGCGTTCAATTAACCATTTCTCCCTTTAAGGTCCAACCGGTGGCATCGATGATTCTTACTTTCACGAATTTACCGATCAGATCAGGATTGCCGGGGAATACAGTGATTTTAAAGTCACGGCTCTTTCCTGCCAATTCATCAGCTGATTTTTTACTGATTCTTTCTACATAAATCTCTTTAACTTTTCCAATTTGTTCACGATATTTTTTCAAAGTTATATCTTGCTGCAAATCAATCAATTGCTGCAACCTTTCTAACCTTACTTCTTCAGGAATTTGATCAGTATATTCTGCGGCTTTCGTACCGGTACGTGGAGAATATTTAAAGGTGAAAGCATAATCGAATTCGATCTCTTTCATTAAAGCGTAAGTGCGTTGGAATTGCTCTTCGGTCTCACCTGGAAATCCGGCAATAATATCTGTGGTAATGGCAATTCCCGGCATGGCTCCACGCAATTTATGCACGATGGAACGATAATGGTCGGCAGTGTAACCGCGGTTCATTCTGCGCAAAACTTCGTCGTCGCCACTCTGCAAAGCCAGATGTAAATGCTCGCAAACCTTTTTGGATTCAGCCATCGCAGCGATAACGGAGTCACTGAGGTCTTTGGGATGAGACGTGACAAAACGGATACGCTCGATGTCAGGAATGGCATTTACTTTTCTCAAAAGTCCGGCAAAATCGGTGTTCTCATATTTGTAGGAATTCACATTCTGACCTAAAAGAGTTACATCTTTGAATCCCATCTTCCCCACCGCCGAAACTTCCTGCAAAATCTCTTCCGCAGAGCGGCTGCGTTCTCTTCCGCGTGTGTAAGGAACGATGCAGTAAGAGCAGAAATTGTTGCAGCCCCGCATGATCGTTACGAAAGCATTGAATTGCCCGGAATGGATCGGATAAAGATTTTCATAAATTTCCCGATTATTGACGGCAGTATCGTAGCTGAATCCGGGATTAACAAATAAATTGGTGATGATTTCCGGCAATTTATGGTATTGATCCACACCGACCACGAAATCGATTTTGCTGTTATCGTACTGTAAATTTTCGCCCAAACGCTGAGCCATACAACCGATCACTCCGATTTTAAGCTCTCTATTTTCATTTTTGCGGGCGGCTTCATTGCTGATACGTCCCAACACCCGGTCTTCCGCATGTTGTCGCACGGAACAGGTATTAAAAATGATTACATCCGCAGAATCGATATCTTCCACGATCAGGAAATTATTCTCATGCAAAATGGAAGCAACCAATTCGCTGTCTGCCACATTCATCTGGCAACCGTAGGTCTCGATAAAAACTTTCATCATTAGCTATTTCTTCTTCGTTCACCCAACAGGACAATGTCCCGCAGAGCCTGTGTATTTTTGGCGTTAAG
>DAISYT010000345.1:0-2676 GCA_036825175.1 Candidatus Cloacimonadota bacterium | reverse complement strand
GTTCCTACATGTTACTTTTCAGTTATTATCCCCAGAATGGCGTTCTACCTCTCGGGATGGTAAACGGAAACGCTCATATCGTGTACAGCGCTCCTTCTTTGGAGGAAGTGAAAGATGAGATCGATGCAGCTATCGAACCGCTGTTGCAGCAGTCACCTCAAGTTATGTTTTCCGATGTGCAAACCACTCTCACAGATTCTATGCTGAACGGAACCGTCTTGATCACTGCGAATGCAGCGATCAATCTCTCTGATCTGAAGCTGGTAGCCGTCCTGATGGAAAATTATAACACTGAATACTTGAACAGCCACGGCGAGCCTCATCACAATATTGTTTTGAAAAGATCGGTCACAGATATTTCCGGTTTGGATTTATCGCTTCCCGTCGAATTCTCTCTGGAAAATTTGCATCAGCTTGCTCCCTTTTATGATCAACTGCCTGAAGACTTAACGCTGGTTTTATGGGTGCAGACTCTCGAATCTTCCTATAACCAAGATACTTGTGCCGTTTATAATGTGATCGAAATACCTTTATAAAATTTGGAGAACAAAATGAAAAAAATAGTTTTAGTCGCTTTGATCCTGACTTTTAGTCTGCTTCTTTCGGCAGAAAAAGCTGCCGATTTTAAATTGGAAGATATTAATGGTAATTTTATTAAGCTTTCCGATCTGCAAAAAGACGGACTGGTTATTCTCGATTTCTGGGCAACCTGGTGCGTTCCCTGCAAGAATGAACTTCCCAAACTGAACGAATTACACACAAAATATGATAATGTAACCGTGGTGGCAATCAGTGCCGATAAACCGCGTGACAAACAAAAAGTCGTCGCTCATGTTAAATCCAATCATTTTGAATTCGTCACCCTTTTCGATACCGCCAAAACAGTGCAAAAGCAATTCAATGTTACGAATATTCCACGTACTTTTATCGTTGCACCGGATGGAGAGATTCTGCTCGATCATACCGGTTATCAGCGCGGAGACGAAGCTGAATATGAAGAGCTGATCGGACAATGGCTGAAAAATCAACAACCCGCAGAAGAACATGAGAAAGCAAACAAGCAGGAAAGTGAGCCAGAAGAAGAGGGATGCGAAAGCTCCTGTACTCATCCCTGTCATGAATAATCATAAAATGGTGAATCGATGAAAAAATATGTACTAATATTATTTCTGAGTATGGTAAGTATTTCTGTTTTTGGGGAATTATCTATTTCCGGTGTAAATGAATTTAAATATACAAATGCCGACCGTATTATGGAATATCGTAATTATTTTTCCGATAAATTGCAATTACAGATAGCTTACGACTCTTTCCGGTTAGGTTTGAAATACGATTTCTACAGACCAAAATTCAATAAATTCGCTCTCATTAATGAAAGCATGAGCGATGCGGTGATCGAAGCGATGCTCGATTCGGAAAAGAATGAAAATTATTTCGATGAATATTATCTGCAATATGAATCGGAACATTGGCTCATGCAGACCGGAAAACTAGAAGCTGTAATCGGAAGTGGCATGGTTTTGCATAATTATTACAATGAAGATTTTGAAACCGATTCCCGTTTGATCGGTGGCTATCTCAATCCGGTTTATGATAAATGGCAAATGCAAATTCTCGGCGGCTGGATGGAAAGCGACAAAACCGGATTGGACGATGAATACGATCAACTGGGCGCAATCGATGCCAAAGTGGATGCGCTGGAAGGACTTTCTGTGGGTGCCAGTTACGTTTTATACAAAGAACTTCTCACCGATGAAGATAATGACTTCAATAACCTTAATATCTATTCCGGCAATCTCAATTACTCCTCTGCCCTTTTCGATCTGAAAACGGAATTTGCCAGAAGCAAAGATGAAAATGATCTGAAAGGAACCGCTGTTTATACCAATCTTACTTCCTATTTAGGAAAATTTACTCTGATCGGTGCCTATAAAAATTATGAAAATTTCGACACCAGGATTTCCGATCTGCCCTGCGTAAATCATAGCGGACAGCAACTGGAACATAACTGGGATTCCGGTAAAGACGAAGAAGGATGGATGGGAGAAGTGAAATTTCTTCCCAATTATGAAAATGAATATGTAGTAAATTATGCCGAAGGTTGGAATGATAACTACAAAGTGCGTTTATCCAATCTTTATACGGAATACAAACACGATTTTGAAACGTGGTCTGTGAAAGCGGAATTTGAAACGCTGGAACAGGTAAACACCGAAAATACCAATCATTGGTACAAAGAACTCACCCCCGCTCTTACCTTCGATTTTATAGCAGCAGATACTCCCATCCTGATAAAAGCCGAATACCAGTACAAAGAAGAAGAAAATCTGATGGAAGAACAATCTCATTTTGAACCGCGTTTACAAGCCGATGTTGCGATCGGAGATTATTCGTTATCCGTGGCAGCAGAGCGACAGATCGGTGATCCGATTTCTACGGAAGAGGGTGAAGACGGCGATATGTGGATCGGTGGTGAACTGGCAATTACGATTATCCAAAATACCGATATTCGCCTGTTTTATGGCAAAGAAAAAGGCGGTGTGGTTTGCCGCAACGGAGTTTGCAAAAATCAGGCGGAATTCAATGGTCTGCGTTTAACCATTACTACGAAATTTTAAAGTAATAAGGAGATAAAAAAATGAATTTTGCACATATTCTCGATCAGAATATTCAAAA